>JAZUKH010000132.1:0-4341 GCA_045643185.1 Myxococcota bacterium
TGAAACAAAGGGATAGACATAAATCATATCTCCAAACTTTCTCAAATCTTGCCGGTGATAATAGCGAAGAGGCCACACCCGATCCCATCCCGAACTCGGAAGTTAAGCTCTTTTGCGTCGATGGTACTGCGTGGGTGACTGCGTGGGAGAGTAGAACGTCGCCGGCTTTTTTTTTATTTTTTTCGGCACCTACTTCGTCAACATCGTCGAAATTCTTGTGGATACGTGAAATCTTCGTTGCGACGTGGGGTCTGATTTATGGAGACGTGCGGGCCGCACGTCTCTACGAGGCTCGAAACAATTAAAACCGTCGTTTTTTAATTTCGAATTTCGGCATCTACTTCATCAACATCGTCGAAATTCTCGGTTACGGTCCCTAGGCCGCGCCCTCGAATCTCTCCTTGTTTTCTCGTATCTGCTCGAGGAAAATAAAAAACATCGTTTTTGAATAACGGATGCACACGTGTAAAGCTTAAGTGCGTGGCATTCGGGCGATGTCTAACTAGAATGTATAACCGAGTGTGAAGCTTGGACGCAGCGATACGTATCCTGAAAATAAGCCGGCAAACGCGGTCTTCACGCGAAAACCGACAGACACATCATCTGTAACGTACCATTCGACACCACCTTCGATCGAAAACAAAAATTCTTTCTCGTGTTCCATATATTTCAATTTTTCGCTATGACCAACATCGCCATAAAACAAGGCACCTAAGCCGACCCCAACGAACGGACGAATATTCGTTTTGGGCGTAAAGTAGCCTCTAAAAACGGCTTCGATTTCCGCTTTGGTCCAGTGAGCGTTTGAATTCAGTTCGTTGAGATTATTGTACGTCCAAAGTGATGACAATTCTGAGCGAACGAAAATACCAAAAGCGTTCCAGACGTAACCAATTTCAAGGCCTGAATTTAATCCCATATAATCGGTGAAATAGTATTCATCATCGTTGCCGTTAAAATCGAGATATGCTCTTGTGAGCGTTCCAAGCTCGCCGCCTAACATTAATCGGATCTGAAATCCACTGTATTTTTCGACATTATCGACGCTGTCTTCCAGGGCTGCTGCTTCGATTGCTTCGTCCGAAGCAACTTCATCCTGAGCCATGGCTGACGTGGCAATCACTGATGAGAGCAATGCACAGATCAGCATCATTAATGTCATCATACTTGTTTTCATGATCATAACTCCTAAATTGAATTAAACAAACAGATGCAATGTTCATCTGTGTTACCACGCCATTTTTGGCGTGGCGGAGTGGTATCAAATCGTGTGCCAAGTTTGGTTTGAACGTAAAAGCATTACAGGATAACGATTTGACGCATTTTTGCGCAAAGTCATTTCTTTATTTTCAAAAAGTTCGTTCCGTCATTGGGTAGGTCTACCCCCAAAAATGCTCCCAATAGGGTATTGGCTTATTAACTGTGGTGGATAAGCTGGTTATTCCCTCATTTTGAGAAAAGCAGACAGCAGACAATTGGGTAAGTTGGGGTAGTTTCTATTGGCGTTGTTCAGTCGCGCGAATGCGCATAGGAGACGCAAAATAACAATGCCGCCGTATTTGACGAAGTCAAATAGGCGGCAAGCGGTGACGTATGCGCGAATGCGCATAGGAGACGCAAAAAAAACAATGCCGCCGTATTTGACGAAGTCAAATAGGCGGCAAGCGGTGACGTATGCGCGAATGCGCATAGGAGACGCAATGAGTGAATTTGCATATATATATAAATAAATATAATATTAGTTGTGAATTATGCGATTTTGATATAAACTAATAATTTGGATATGTCATAAAATGACATTTGTAATGGTGATGTGTTATATAAAATGATGAAGTGCGCGAGGAACGCGCGAAACTTCAATTGGATCATGAACGTGAAGATCAGCAGATCTGCAAAACAAAATATCCGATTTTGTTAGTTCATGGCGTGTTCTTCCGAGATTCTAATTTATTAAATTATTGGGGCAGAATTCCTGATGCCTTAAAACAGAATGGCGCGACCATTTTTTATGGCCGTCATGACAGTGCTGGGTCGGTGCTGAGTTGTGCGCAGGTGTTGCGGTGTCGCATTCGTGAGATCGTCGAAAAGACGGGGTGCGAAACAGTGAACATCATCGCGCACTCCAAGGGGGGACTGGATTCGCGTGCCGCGCTTTCGGATCCGGAGATTGCGAAGTATGTGGCGTCTTTGACGACAATTAATACGCCGCACCGTGGTTGTATATTTGCCGATTATTTATGGGCTCGTTGGCGTTGAGTCGTTTCAATGGGGCGCGAATTATCAACTTTTGAAAGTGGATGGTAAGCGTGGTATTTCACACGGGGATATGATCGATCTGAATCGTGAAAATATCCCCGGGTTTGATGTTCGTGAATTTTATGTGCAACTCGTGTTTAAGTTAAAGGCCCAGGCGTTTTAGTCATCAAAAAAGCCGTCGCAATCGCCTTCGCAGGATCGAATGATCGTTGTTGTCGTGACGGAATTGCCATTTCGTTCAACAGTCGTGGTCTCGCGGCGATTGGGCGACGTTTTAGTGGTTGTTGATGAGCCGTTGCCTTGGATGTTCTGTAGCATCTTGATGATGTCGTCGCTATAGAAATCATCCTTGAAGAAATCGTCGTCTCCGTAGAAATCGTCGTTGCTATTAATGTTAGTTGTGCTGTGGATGTTGGTCGTGTTGTTGTAACTGCTCGGGGTTGGGCTGTCTAACGGTTGTGCGATGGGTTCGTTGTATTGGCTGGGGCGTTGAACGAGCGCATTGTTGTTGGGCGATGGCATGATATTGGCCGGTTTGGCCTGTTGCGTTGGGGCTGGCGCTGCAACGGTGTTTGGTTTTGTCTGTTGCGTCGGTGCCGGCGCCTGAGCTGTCGTCGTTGGGGCTGGGGACTGAGTTGTTGTTGGTGCTACATTTTGGCATGACACCGTGGTGTTTGTGGCTTTCCACGAGGTCGAGCATTGGTAGAGCAGAACGCCGGTGGTTGGATAGCGCGTAACGCGTCCAGAGGCGTCGGTGGCCTCGAAGAAGAACTCGGCGCACTTTGGCAGGTCGTTGACGGCGATGCCGTAAGTGCCGTTGGTCGCACTGCCAGCCGTCAGGTTTAGGCCAAAGCACTGGTTATTTAATGCCATCGTCGCTTTTTGAATGGGTGAATTAGCGTAGTAGTGCATTTTGAACCAGAGTTTATGGTCACCAACGCGGTCGATTTCGGGCCATGCGCTGGCGGCGGTGTAATAAGCGCCAGCGGTGATGGGAGAATTGCTTGGCGCGACGTCGCCGAAATCGCCGGTATCCCACATTTCTTTGCGTGCATCGGCTTTGTCGCCGAAGCCGACACCTCGGTTGTCGCGGTCAAGAATGATAGCGCGGTGACCGTATGTGTCGTGTCCATCTTCGTGGAGATAGCTGTAAAATGCTGTGAAAGCGTCGTTGAGCGAGCCGCCGGTATAGATGATCTCGCCGCTGCCATGTTTGGAGAACTTTTCGATGCGGTCGAAGGTGTCTGTGCCGTTCATGGCGCAGCTGGCGACGCCGCCTTGACAGGCGCATGCAGGCGAGCCGTCGCAATTGGTCAGGTTGTTGTTGAGCTGGCATAACGAATCGTGCGAAAGACATTTACCGACGCTGGCCATCATGGTTGCGTGAAACTGGGCTGCGCGGTGCAAGTCGTTGTCCCACCAGACGGGGGCAACTTGCTTACCGTATTGAGCCGTACCTTCAGTGCAGTTAGAGCCGCACAGGCTCAGGGCTTTGGGAATGTCGCAACGGGCTTCGTTGGTCAACAGGTGCATGGCGCGTGACGTCGCGGGAATATCGGCGCCTTCGCCGTAAGCTTGGACGTTGGAAGCCTGCAACGAGAGTAGGGAGGCCATGATAAAAAATGACAAAGCTGATGTGGTACGCATAAAAACTCCTGGTAATGCCAATGCGTGGGGACGAGGCAAATTGGCAAACCGCGTGCCAACTCGTTGATGCATCCTATACTTGTTGTCTTGCCCGGATGTGTGTCATGTCCCATAACTCTGTATGGTATCGCCATGACGTATTTGGAGGCAATTTGTTTTTGCGCAATGATTTTTCGTTGCCGAAAGGGGCGCGTGATGTGTTTTGGTGTTCGTGATTAGCTTGTTGTGCAGTATTTGGGTCTTCGTTCGAAGGAAAAATGCAAGAAAGTTAAAAAAATATATTGACGCATATCTTTGATGCGCGTATAAGCCGCGCCTCGTCAACGGGCGCTAAACCCGATGACACGATGAAAACCGAATAAGAGAAAGAAACGTAAAAGCAATCGAAAGATTGCAGCAGAAGTGCGAGCCTAATAAAAAGAGGATCTGCAGCGCAGA
>JAZUKH010000133.1:0-36122 GCA_045643185.1 Myxococcota bacterium
CAGTGGCTTATAAGGAGGTTATGAAAGATGTTATACAGAATAATTAATAATAGATACGGATAGGCTAGAGAAATTTGATAGATACGGATAGGCTAGAGAGTATCGATAGATACGGATAGGCTAGAGAGTATCGATAGATACGGATAGGCTAGAGAGTATCGATAGATACGGATAGGCTAGAGAATTTCAATAGATACAGGACAGAAGGTTGAGTCGATACAGAATGACGATACGCTTTCGATAAGAACGCATAAACGAAACTGGATACGCAACGACTCGTTGCGTAGGTACGTGACGCATACGATATTTGGGTAGACCGATGACGCGCGTACAAAGAGAGTAAGTACAAAAAACACACGCAGAATCGATATGTACACAACGTGCTGGATAGGCACACGAAAGTTTTTTCCATACATACGCTTCAACATGATTTGACGAGTACGGATTTAGCCGCTCAAACGTGTTGGATAGATAAGCTCAAACGAGTAGATACAACATACACACAATCGCTGGATACATACAGACGCCTATTTTGGCGTACGATACGTACAGGCTGTTTCTATCACACAGAGGAGTATATCATGCATAAATTGATAAAACGTATAAATAAGACGATCTCAATACGTACAAGTAAGCAGATATATACAATATTCCCGATACGCAAAGGAATATTCATACTCGCCGATAGTGCGCCAGCGGTGATACGTACAACAGAACGGCACGATACGATACAACGACGTGCTCGCTAGATAACAATCTGTTAGCAGTCGTTTGATACATACAACGTTCATTTTAATAATATATAGATAATAGAAGATATCTTTCGATAGAGTTTCGTTATCTCATACCGATAGGAGAACAAGTCATGATGGTTTTAGAAGACAAGTTTCAGATGTCATACGACAAAATAGAAGCCGTGTACATGGTTTTGCGAAAACTAGGTGAGGATGATCCTAAGAGGTTTCAACAGGCCATGAGACAATGTCAACAGGCCATGAGGCTTATTCAGGAAACGGCTGACATGATCGATGGCTGACGGACTAGGGCAGAATTATGGCGCTTTGTCGCGCTCGATGGCAAAACGCTTTGGATCGGACACGGGGAGACAAGAAAATCGCTATGAAACAGGCAACTTGGATATGCAACAAATTAAATCGTTTATGCAACAAAACTTTTTTAACTAATTTTTTGATGCGTCGAACCTGTGGTCTCATCGACATTTGTCGAATGCAACAAAAAATAAATTAAAAAATAAATTTGTTGCATATTTCGCTCAACAACTTCTCGCAGTAAAACCGCTTTCAGAACGACGCGCTGGCCAGCAATCGTTGTGAGAGCCTATCACCATTATATAAGGAGTAAAAACGATGTCTAAACGCTTGATAAAGAACAAATCCGGTAACGTTGAATCTCAGAACAACCCGCTCAGCCAGTCAAAGGAAAAAGCCATGAATTTGCAGAACGCCGCTGAATGCCAGAACCCCGAAACCGCCACACTCACCCAGAAGGAGAAAGTCGCCATGATGTCCCAGAACGCCGTTGAATGCCAGAACCCCGAAACCGCCACGCTCAACCCAGCGAGCACCCGCGCGTCGAACGTGGACTACTATGGTGATCGCTTGACCAGGCCGTCGCTCAAAACATGTTTGAGCAGTTTGATGGATGAACCACGAATCTGTCGCATTCTCAGACGTGCCGGAATGCCAGATGATGATGATTCCGTTATTAAAGGCTTACGCGGTTTAAAAGGCTTTGATGCGTTGCCGTTATTTACAAAGCTCTATATTTCTGCCTGTGTAACAGGCTGCCGAAATATTGAATTAGAAAGATGGCCAGATTCAAAATCAGACTACCGTAGAAATACAGATTTGCTCGAGACGATGAAACACTATGTGCATTTTGAAGGCTCGTTCAATATCGATCACTTTTGTGATACTGTCGTACCCGAAACAGGCTCAACGCTTTATGATCATTTTGCGCCGTGCTTCATTGATCGATATGGGGTAATTCCCAGTCTATTATTGGAACCACAGTGGGATCCTTATTGTTTGATTTCGTCGGAAGAAGGACTGGCGTATAATGGAAAGGATTATCGGGATGAACACTATGAAATTCGGTTAAACGATGATCTTTCAAAAATCGGATGTGATGAGCCGTTAATATATCGTTGTTATTCTTATTCCGGTAATCGTGGCGAAATGAGTTCATGGGAACGTTGCCATCTTGCGCATACGCGATTGAAACTCGTTTTGGATTGTTTTGGGCAACTTAAAGGTTTTTCTGGACTTCCGTTCAGCACACAATGTCATATATGGCTTGCCACGGTGAAAATGCCTGTTCCGATTCATGTTATGAATAATGTATCTGACTATGTAGGACATAAGTTAGGTGAAGAGGATGGTTTGATTGTTCAAAACGGCTTTGTGACTTCACCTTTGTGCACCAAGTTGGCCTATCAAGGACAATACTCTGGAAGAGCTTATTCAAAGAAGATTCAAGATCTGACAACATCAACGTTGAATGCCGATCACTGGTCTGAATTTGCTTATCAGAATTGCTGGAGAACCAATAGTATTCTTAATTTAGATTTGGCAACCGATGAAATACATTTAGCTGTTATGTGTAATGACTGGGATGATAAACGCGAGGAGGGATGTCGATGGAAAGTGTTTGATGATAAAGACTGTTTCGTCGAATATATGCTTGAGTACTATTCCACGTTATATGATGATTACCGTAGTGGTTTTTCGTATTTATTATCTGATGATGAACACGAATATGAATTAATGGAAGCTATTGGTGATGAAGAATGTCGCTTTGAAGCCTTAAAAAAAAAATGTCATGCGCCCATAGCGCGTAATGTCGAGAGCTCGGCGGAATGTCAACATTCCGCTGAGCCAGCGAAAGAGATGCATTGCCCTGCTTTTCCAATTCCATACGCGAATATCGACGAGGCGATCGCCAAAGCAAGTCGTGATCCTCGCTGGAATAGCTTGAGCGAAGGGAATAAACGCACGGATCTGGAAAAACAAGGCGTCAATTACAACTGGTCTGCTCGGGTTGAAGTTTTGTTTGATTATTTGGATGGCGCGGTGACGCGTCGCGACTTGCTGAAGGTATTGAAGGAAATTCCTGATTCGACGCTCAGAGGAATTCTGAAACGTATGTGTGACAATCAAAAGATCGTGAAGACCGTTCGAAGTTATTATGTTTCTAAGTCCGTGTATACGCCTGACTTGGAAGCAAAAATGAAGGAATACCAACAGAAAATGAAAGAATATCAAACTCAGCCGAGAGAAGAAAAAGTCAATGATTGCCAGAAAGATGGTGATTGTCATCGTTCATGAGACCTCGCGCGCCATGACGGCGCGTGAGTTAGGCGCGTTGTGCTTTTGAGAGATCGCGTATTTGGTTCAAGGCATTCAAGTCATGATCAAAGATCTTTCAGAGGCTTGTGGAGGGGAACAATTTATTTTGTTCCGGGAACTATTTTTGTGGTCATGCCAGGGTTGTTCTTTCTGTGGAATTGCCATAAGGGATGACGATCGGACTCACTCGTTGAAATGGAACAATTTTTTTACTCGATTGTTCCAAAACTGTTCTGCTTGTCGATGATGAACTGCTCTATTATTCAAATTGCCCGTGATTATCGTACGTATCTGTCTCGATTACGTCGAAAGAGAGAAGTCATGGCTAAATCGGGTTCCCAAAAAGAAGCGCGCGGCGCGTCGCGGCGAGCAAACGCCGAAGATTTTCGCAAAGCACAATGTGTGCTCGCGCGTGCAACGTCGTTCAGCACCATGAAAAGCGCCGACAAGTTGTACTATTTAATGGGTTATGTCGATCTTCCGACGGAGTTCGCCATTTTGGTCGAAGCCGCGCGCTTGAACGGTATCAGTCCTGGTGATCTGTGTACGTGTTTAAGCAGCTATCCCGATTACTTTTTTGAGATCGAGACGAATTTGTGGTCAACGGCCGTGTATGCCGAGGAACATCATTATTTGTTATTGGCGACACCGGTCATGTCGGAACGACCTGCGTCGCATTCGGACGCGTCACTGTGTGCGAGCGACGTGATGGCCACGCGTCGCGAACGTCCGTGTAAAAATGGCGTGACGTGTCTTTCGCTCGTCGAACTTGAAAATGCTGCGGAGGCTATTTGTCAGGCCAGCGAGTATAGGGTTCATCGCATGGACAACCGGGCGCTGTTGCTGCGTTTCATGCGTTCTTTAAACCTGCCTGTGCGCTCGAGGGATCTGGAAAAGCTCGCGTATGAGACACTTGGTTTTACCATCGCCAAAACGACGATGCGCAAATATCTGAGTGAACATCCCGACTTGTATGTTGCGCCCACACACGGGGTCTGGACGACGACGGAATTGGCAAAGTCGCTTGGCATGACCGATTGGCGGCGTGATAAGACGTAGTTATTTATGTGAATTGCATGATAGATATATTCATAATAAGTCGAAATATCAATATTTCATTCGATTTATTGTATAAAAACTAAAATAGTTTTTCACTGATTAGCCTAAAATGGTCTAGAATCTATGGCTTTGGAGTGCAGACACAAGGTGTGTTTGCCCATAAACAAGTCATGGAGGCTAGCATGAAAAAGTATGACCTCGTAGATAATGTAGAGAAACTGGAGTTGGCGATCGCGCGCGTTCGTCGGGCACAAAAGGTTTTTGCAACATATCGTCAGGAACAGGTGGATGCGATCTTTTTGGCAGCAGCAACGGCTGCCAATCGCGCACGCATTCCACTCGCCAAACTTGCCGTCGAGGAGACGGGCATGGGCGTCGTGGAAGACAAGGTGATCAAGAATCACTTTGCTTCTGAATACATATATAATGCATATCGCAACACGAAAACGTGCGGTGTGCTTGAAGAAGACAAAGTTGCGGGCATCAAGAAGGTGGCTGAACCGATCGGCGTGATCGGCGCGGTCATTCCGACGACAAATCCGACGTCGACCGCCATTTTTAAGACATTGATCGCACTCAAAACACGTAATGGCATCATCATCAGCCCGCATCCGCGTGCCAAACGCTCGACGATCGAAGCGGCCAGAGTCGTGCTGGAAGCCGCGATCGAAGCTGGCGCTCCTGAAGAGATCATCGCCTGGATCGATGTGCCTTCGCTCGACATGACCAATTTGCTCATGCGCGAATCCGACATCATTTTGGCGACCGGTGGACCGGGCATGGTCAAAGCTGCGTATTCCAGCGGCAAGCCCGCTTTGGGCGTCGGTGCCGGGAACACGCCCGCCATTATTGACGAAACGGCCAACCTGACGCTCGCGGTCAACTCGATCATTCATTCCAAAACCTTCGACAACGGCATGATCTGCGCGTCAGAACAGTCTGTCATCGTGCTCAGCTCCGTCTATGACGCCGTTAAGCGTGAATTCGCGGCACGAGGCTGCCATTTCCTGACGCCGGACCAACTCGATAAAGTGCGCAAGACCATTCTGATCAATGGCGCCCTGAATGCTAAGATCGTCGGTCAGAAAGCAACGACCATTGCGGCACTCGCTAAGATCTCAGTGCCTGACAATACCAAGATCCTGATCGGTGAAGTTCAGAGCGTCGCGCTCAGCGAGGCGTTTGCACACGAAAAACTCTCGCCTGTCCTCGCCATGTATTGCGCAGAAAACATTCAAGATGCGTTTTCGAAGGCAGAGCAACTCGTCGCGGATGGCGGCTACGGTCATACCTCGTCGATCTATCTGAATACGTTGACGGAACAGGCCAAACTCGATGAGTTCATGGCACGCATGAAAACGTGTCGTATTCTCGTCAACACGCCGTCTTCACAG
Source organism: Myxococcota bacterium (assembly GCA_045643185.1). GTDB lineage: Bacteria > Myxococcota_A > Bradymonadia > UBA4248 > UBA4248 > RGIG464. The sequence continues at coordinate 5,822 of JAZUKH010000133.1, forward strand.
GGGGGCATCGGCGATCTGTACAACTTCAAACTCACGCCGTCTATGACGCTTGGATGCGGTTCATGGGGCGGAAACAGCGTTTCCGAAAACGTAGGCGTCAAACACTTGATCAATATTAAGACCGTCGCTGAGAGGAGAGAAAATATGCTTTGGTTCCGCGCCCCCCAAAAAGTTTACGTCAAAAAAGGTTGTCTGCCCGTGGCTCTGTCGGAGCTGAAAGACGTCATGCACAAGAAGAAAGCTTTTATCGTGACCGATAACTTCTTGTATCAGAATGGCTATGTGAAACCGATCACGTCGAAACTCGATGAATTAGGGATCGAACACGCCTGTTTCTTTGACGTCATGTCTGATCCGACACTTGCCTGTGCGCAGGCTGGCGTTCAACAGCTGCGTGCTTTTGCGCCGGATGTGATCATTGCACTGGGTGGCGGGTCGGCTATGGATGCTGCCAAGATCATGTGGGTGCTTTACGAACATCCGGAAGCCGATTTCATGGACATGGCGATGCGCTTCTGTGACATTCGAAAGCGCATCTACACGTTCCCCAAAATGGGCGAAAAAGCCTACTTTATTGCGATACCGACCAGTGCCGGTACGGGTTCGGAAGTCACACCGTTTGCCGTCATCACCGATGAGAAGACGGGCACTAAGTACCCGCTTGCTGACTACGAACTCATGCCGAACATGGCGATCGTCGATGCCGATTTCCACATGACGGCACCGCGTGGGTTGACGAGCGCGTCCGGTATTGATGCTGTGACGCATGCACTCGAGGCTTACGCCTCCATGATGTCGACCGACTACACCGATGCACTCGCCCTGCGTGCGCTCAAGGTCATCTTTGAATACTTGCCCCGTGCCTATAACAACGGCGCCAATGACCCCGAAGCGCGCGAAAAAATGGCCGACGCGGCCACCATGGCCGGTATGGCTTTTGCCAATGCGTTTTTGGGTGTCTGCCATTCGATGGCGCACAAACTTGGTGCCTTCCATCACATCGCCCATGGCGTCGCAAATGCGCTCATGATTGACGAAGTGTTGCGCTTCAACGCCGAAGAAGTTCCAACCAAGATGGGCACGTTCCCCAAATATGATCATCCTCACACGTTGGCGCGTTACGCCGAGATAGCCGATAGTCTCAACCTGGGCGGCTCGACCGATGCTGAAAAACTCGATCGACTCATCAACGCCATCGACGACCTAAAAAACAAAATCGGTATCAAGCCGACCATCCGCGACTATGTGCCCGATGAAGCCGATTTCCTCGCTCGTCTCGACGATATGACCGAACAGGCTTTTGATGACCAGTGCACGGGCGCTAATCCGCGTTATCCGCTCATGAGCGAGATCAAACAGATGTATCTCAACGCCTATTACGGCACGACCGTCAAAGTTTAAGGAGGTTCCATAATGATATTAGATCACGTTGTTGCTGTAAGAAACAAAAAGACCATCTATCGGGACGGGCATCGGTGCATCAAGTTGTTTAACGCAGGCTATTCCAAAGCCGATGTGTTGAATGAAGCGCTCAACCAGGCTCGCGTCGAAGACATTGGTTTGAACGTGCCGCGCGTGCTCGAAGTTGCCACCTACGAAGGTAAGTGGGCCATCATCTCGGAATTTATTGAAGGGACCACGCTTGCCGAGCTCATGGCCAAAAATCCCGGTCAAACAGAGGCTTATCTTGAGCAATTCGTCGATATTCAATGCGAAGTGCTCGAAAAGACCTGTCCGTTACTGAATGAATTGAAGATCAAAATGAATCGCAAGATCTCGCAGGCTGACATTGACTCGACGGCTCGATACGAGCTTCACACGCGCCTGAACAGCATGCCGGATCACAATCATGTGTGTCATGGCGACTTCAATCCGTCGAATGTCATCATTGCGAACGATGGCTCGCACTATGTCATTGACTGGTCACACGTGACGCAGGGTAACGCCTCGGCCGATGCCGCGCGCACTTACCTGCTCTTTTGTCTAAGAGGCGATGTCGATGTGGCCGAGAACTATCTTGACTTGTTTTGCACAAAAATGCAGACGGACAGGACCTACGTCCAAAAATGGATGCCGATCGTGGCTGCGTCGCAATCCGTCAAGGGCAATGCCAACGAACGCGACTTTTTGCTTTCGTGGACCAACGTCGTGGAATACGAATAACACGTGGTGACGCCGTGCCACAGGTTTGTGGCACGGCAGCGCGCTACTGGTTTTTCTCGCGTTCTTCCAAACGTTTGGCGCGAGCCTGGTCGTTCAAAAACTCGGTGAAATTTCGCAGCCAGACGTTGCGGAAATCGCCGGGTTTATCGGGGGATGGGTAGACGAACTGGGGAACCCAAGGATAGGCCGCGAGAACTTCGGCGGCAGTAATGTAGCCGTTTTCCGAGAGGGTCTTCATGATGTATTTCATGCGTTTTGGCCACCAACCCGCAGTCGGAAAACCGGATTTGTAAAAACGACCGCCTTGGGATGGCTTGATCTTGAGGGACGCGAGGTAGGCGCCTTCGAGCGGTGTGAGTTCCTGCGGCGTTTTGTCAAAATAGAACTTGGCTGCCTGCGTAATGCCGTAGACATCGGGTCCAAACTCGATCATGTTGATGTAAAGTTCCATAATTCTGGATTTTGGGACGACATTTTCCATGCGCCAAGCGACGAAAGCCTCTTCGAGTTTACGGGCGAGGTTTTTGTTACGCACCAGAAACAAGTTTTTGGTGAGTTGCTGGGAGATCGTGGAGCCGCCGTAGACGTATTGGCGCTGGTTGAGGTTGAGTCGCAAAGCGCGTTCAATGAAGGAAATGCGCAGCGGCCCGTGGTCAAAAAAGCGTTTGTCTTCGGTCAGGAACATGGCTGCGCGCACGTATGGCGGAATATCATTCAACGGTGTCCAATTGCTGGTGCCCGGACCGACTTGGATCTCGTCGGTAAAATACGTGTAGTTGGTCGTGAAAACGTAGTGTGGATCGTTGATCTCTTCGGGGTGATGCGGCTCAACGACGGTCGGATAGCATTTGCCTTCGAACCCTGTTTCTTTGAGAGACGAAGTGAGTGGATCTTTCCACGGGATCTTGCCCGTCAATTTGGGTGAAAACGTCGAGCCTGCGATCTGCAGATCGGTGATGGTCGGCAACAGACCCGGTGGGATCGCTTTGGGCAGGTCACTGCAGGGAACGTCTTTTGCGCCGAATTCGAACTCAATGACGGGGTTGCTGCGCACGTTGGAGACGTGAATAAAGCCGTTGGCCGTGATCGGTCCGCTCGTGACCGAGAGAGGTTCAATGATGATCTTGTCGTCGGCGAACGCGTAGCTCACATTAAGACTGGCTGCGGCATTGATGTCATGAACGACGTTTGGACTGACTTTTTCGTGGAAGAAGGCGAATTGCTTGAAGTCAACGTCGCCATTGATTTTGAAGTTGTCTTCGCTGATCGAGAGCATGAGCGCGCCCGAAAATGTGCCATCGCTTTTTTCGGGGATGGGCATGTTGAGGAGCTTGAGAAAGTCGACGGCCTGCAACTCGTCGATGTTGAGCGAGAGCGTTGGAAAGACAGAATCGCCTTCGTAGGTCACTTCAAAACGGGCTTTGGCGTTGTGGATATTGAATTCGAGCTTGAATTTTTGGTCGTCTTTAAAGAGTTCAGCGGTGTTGAACGAGACGGCTTCGAAGGCGAATTTTGAGTCTTTGCCTGAAAATTCGATGCGACCGTTCTGGATATCGATGGCGGGTGCGGACATGATGTGTTTTTGGAACTTTTTGAAGCCATCGTGTACGGCTTGGAGCGTTTCGGCCGAGATCGGATTTTTTCTGATCTTTGGTTTTGCTTTTTTGACGTCTTCTCTTCGCACGGAGAGTTTTGGTGCTTCGCCGAAGATGGAACCGGCATCCTGTTTCCAGAAGTGAACGAGTGTGCCAAAGATCGGGTGTTCCTGAGCGGCTTTGGATTCGACGACCTTATCGATATCGACGTGGAGTTTTGGGGTAACGATGGTGATGGCATCGAGTTTTGGTTTTGTGGTGAAATCGTGTGCCGTCGCGGTGAGTCGTTCAAAGCTGACGGTGCCGATCGAAGCGAGGTCTGGCATGATGAGCGAGACCTCGGCGAGCGCTGCGACAAGCTTGTTATGGCTTACACTGGCGTCGATCTGTGCGACATGGGCTTCCATGACCTGGTCTTTATGGACATAACCGAGAGCGAGCGGTGGCTCGGCTTCAAACGAGACGTCGAGGATAGCGCCGTCGTTCAGCGGATGCGCGGTTTTGACGGCGGGTAGGGCGTCGGCGACCTTGTTGGCGAGTTCTTCGTCGGCGAAGAACTCGACGAATTTGCCTGTGGCGTCACGGGTTTTGTGATCGAGCAGGGCATGCAGGTCGAGGGTGGCGTGCATGGTGAAGTTGGGCATGTTTTGGATGGCGACAGGCGCGTTTGAGAGGTCGACGCCCGTCGAGAACGTCATGCTGGTCTGCACGAGTCCGTCGTGTAGCTGCGTTTCAAAGTTGTTTGAGCGCATGGAAAGCTGTTTTCCAGGCTCACCGAGTTTGAGGGCGAGCGACTGGATAGAGAGCGAGGCGTTTGTGGCGAGGAGCTTGGCGACGAGCGATGGCTTGTCGGGCGCTTTTTCGAAGGTCTCGGGCTTTTCGCGCAGTGATTTGACGGTTTTGAGCGCGTTCCATGCGAGAAAACCGTCGACCGACCCAACTTGGAAGGTCAAATTTGGTGTGTCGGTGAACCAGGTGAGGACGCCGTCGGTCAAACACGCGTCGTGAATGTTCAGGTGCGTGTTGTCTGGTCCTTCCATGGTGATGTCATCAAAACAGGTCGGTCCAGCGAAGGCGCCGCGTGTTTGTGCGTCGAGCGTGAAGCCCCATTGAGCGGCTTCACGGGCTAGTTTGTCAGAAACCTTTTGTGTGGCGACGTGGTAGGTGACGAGGTAGGCACCCAGTATCACGATGAGCAGTGTGATAGCGATGATGACAATTTTGAGGGGACGAGACATGGTTCAGCGTAAACAGTCTTGGTTTTGAGCGTGTCGTCTGTGGGGCGCGCCGCAGGCGAGAAGGGGTAGCGGCGTATATCCCCATCGAGGATGGGGATATAGCCGCGTAGGGGGAGACTTCCCCCTTCCAAATACTAGCTAGAAGCGTTGATCAGGCTTTTAGGGCGTCGTTGATTTTACGTTTGAAAGTGACGGCCGTGATGGGACGGCCATTTGCGTCGAGTTTTGACCATGTGTTGGTGCGTTCATATTCGCATTTGACGAGGCATCGGAGCGCGGGGACGTTGTTGTCGGTGAGTGAGACCGAGATGGTCTCGACGGCAGGGTGGAGTTCGCGCAAAAAAGCGGGCATGGCGCGCGCGAGAACGTGTGTGGCGATGCCTTTTCGGTGCATGCTTTCGTGGACGAGGAACATGGCGATGCTGGCGGTTTTGTAGTTTGGGAATCCGACGAAGAGGTCGAAAGCCGCGACGGGCGAGCCGTTTTGGAGGACGAGCATATATTTTTTGAAGACGCGCGAGCCTTCGACTTTTGGTGGTTCGGCGTTCAGACAGCGTTCGGCGAGTCCGGTGGGCTGTGTGAACACGATCGAGGTGTGGTAATAGGCGTTGTGATTCAGGATGTCCTGGACGAGACGCACGTTTTCGGCATCGACCGAGATAAAATCCAGGTCGTCATGATGATAGGTAATGTTTGACATGTTGAACCTCCTTTGAGTCGTTTCAAACGGAGTTTGGTTATCACCAGTGGCTTGGAATGTCGAGTGTTAAGGGGCGAAAACTTGACTAGAAATTGGAGGAGTGTTAGAAAACATTGGTTCTTTTGACTTTACGGTCACCTGTGCGACTGGTGGGTCATTCCACAGACAAAGAGTGTATATTATGAAACATACGATGAGCTTGATGCGTCATGTCCGTCATGGTCTTTTGACGCTTGCCAGTGTTTTTTTGCTTTCGACGAATGCGTATGCGGGCGGCAGTGATTTTGATCTTGCGCGTCTGTGTTCGGCGTCGGGTTGCGGCGAAGACACATCGGTTCAGAATTTTAAGGACCTGGCACGCACATACGGTGCGCTTTTTGCGCCGATGCACCTGAATCCTGCTTCGACGGTCGGTCAGGCGGGCTTTGAGATCGCGGTGAGCTCGAAAATGAGTTTTGCGACAGACAAAGCGGCGTTTTGGGGTGCGATCAACAGCAACGAGAACAAGACGGCCGATGCGGACGGCAAATACGATGCGCCGGATGTTTTCGCGACGCTTGATCTCTCGATGCGTAAGGGTCTGCCCTTCAGCCTCGAGTTGGAAGGCGATGTGAACTGGCTGGCGAACAGCTCAATGTTTTATGTTGGTGCCGGGCTCCGTTGGGCCATCACCGAAGGCTGGTGGTTCCTGCCTGACATCAGTGTTCGTGGCCATGTCGGCACGATCGTGGGTGAATCTGACATCAGCATGGTCAACGTGAATGTCGATGCGGCGATTTCGTACACGTGGGGACTTGGCGGTATCGCGAGCATCACGCCGTATGCGGGTTATAGCGCGCTCATCAACATTTCTTCGAGCCATCCGATCATCATTTATGTGCCGTCGACCGATTCGTCGGGCAAGAAAACGGTTGAAGCTGTGGAGCAGGTCTTTAACCGCTCGACGCAGTTTGTGAATCGCGGCTTCGTTGGCCTTCAGCTCAAGGGCGAGGCTTTCGTTTTTGACGTTGCTGGTGAATTCGGTAAGGATGTGAAGAGCGTCGGCCTCAAAATCGGTGCGCTTTTCTAAACCCGGCTATGATCTGAACAACAAAAAAAGCCCGAACCGTTTGGTTCGGGCTTTTTTTTGTGGCGTGAATATCGAGGTGTTTGCGAATAAACGCTATTAGAGCTTTCGGACCGCGAGGGTGTCGTAAGGCACGTCGTTTTCGATGCAGTGGTTTTCGCGGTTGGTCAGATCCCATTTGTCTGAGTTTGGAATCTGGTCATTGGGAATGAACGCGTAGCGCTTGTCTTCGGTGAGGGCGTCGCGAACGGTCTCGTAATAGGGACGCACGTCGGTTTTGACGACGACCATGCCGCCCTGTTTGAGGAAGGTGTGTGCCATATTAAAGAACTCGTCGTTGAGCAGTCGTCGGTTGGCATGTCGCTTTTTCCACCACGGATCGGGAAAGAGGACGTAGATGGCGTCGATCGAACCGGGTTCAAAGAGGACCGGGATCGCGAGGCGCGCGTCGGCGTTGATGCATTTGCAATTGGTATCGCCTTCTCGCTCGATGCGTTTGACGAATCGGTTGACGAGTGAAGATTTGAGCTCGATGCCAAGGAAGTTCATGTCACGACGTCCGCGTGCGAGCCCGAGCAGAAAACGCCCGTAATTTGAGCCGATTTCGACTTCGATGGGGTTGGCGAGTGGGTTCTGTTGTTTCCAGGCGAGGATGTTATCGATCTCGTCTGAGCGATACATGAAGACTTCGTCGGGGATATAGGGCCCAAAAGGTTGTTTTTTGAGTTCTTCCCAGTTTGGATTTTTGGGTGTCATGTTTTTTGGCCTTTGATGGTGTGAAGGCGCGCGACATCATGGGCGCGCAGAGCTAACGATTGGCGATGATGCCGAGCATGTCCTGAGCGGCGGCCTGGTTTGTTTTGAGGATCACGGTGCCTGGACGGAGCGTCTGATTTTGATCTGGCTGGTTCGTCGGCGCGGCCGCCTGCTGCGCTGCGGCTGGCTGGTCCGGGGCAATTAGCGGCGCCGCCGCTGCGTTCGCGGCGTTTGGTTGAGCTGGCGCATCCACGGTCGGCTCGTCAGGCACAAAAATTTTAGCGACTTTTTCGCTGAACGAGTGACCGAAAAAGAGGATGCAGAACAGGACGATGCACATGATCACGATCGTCGAGATCTTTGACTGAGATTTTTCGCCCTGGGCGTAGAGACTACGTTTTCGCATATTGACTAGTTCTGGCAGGTTTCAACAGGGACATCCGGTTTTTGGGCGGCAACCAGAATAAATTCTGGGAAATCCTTGTGTGGCGCGTATTTGGGCGTAACCACGAGGTTCATGATGTCACCATTATGGAGTTCTGTCGAGAGCGAGGTTGGAAATAGAACGCTGAGCGTGCCCTGTTCCTGACGAATTTTGACGCGCGCATAGACGTGGTTGAGTCGTTTGATCAGGACGATATGAGCTTTTTTGAGCATGAACGCGGGTTCTTTGTTGCCGGTTCCGAATGGGGCGAGCCATTCGAGATACTGGTTGTGCCAGAGGGTGAGGAGTTCCTGGACGTTTGCTTCGGCGTCGATGTCGAGCAGGCGTTTGGGTGTTTCCCCAGAGGCGATCTGAGTGCCGGCGAACTTATTGATGCGTCTAATGAGTTCAGGGATGTTTTCTTCCTTGACGGAGAGTCCTGCAGCGCTGTGATGACCGCCGAAATCGTCGAGCAGGTCTTTGCAGCTCGTGAAGGCGTCGAGGATGCTGAAGCCTTCGGGGCTTCGTGCGGAACCGCGTCCCATGCCATCGACGACTGAAATGACGACGGTGGGTTTATAGAATTTGTCGAGGATACGGCTCGAGATGATGCCGAGAATGCCCTGTTGCCAGTTTTCTTTGGCGACGATGATGACTTTTTTTCCTTCGAGCACCTGTTGCTGGGCCATGGCGGTGGCTTCGCTGATCATCGAGACTTCGGCGTTTTGTCGCAGGTGATTGTAGTTTTCGAGATCACGAGCGATGATCTGAGCCGTGGTGAAGCGATAAGCGGTGAGGAGTGCGACACAAATGTTTGGATCACCGACGCGGCCTGCGGCGTTGATACGCGGCGCGAGTCGATAGCAGATGGTGCGTTCGGTAATGTATTTGTCGTCAGCGCCGACGTCGCTGAGGAGTGCGGCGATGCCACTTCGTTTTCGTTTTCGGATGACTTCGAGGCCGAGTGAGACGAACAGACGATTTTCGCCGAGCAGTGGCACGACGTCAGCGATGGTGCCGAGGCAGACGAGGTCGAGCTGGTCGATGAGCGACGGCGGCTGCAGGGCAAACTTTTCGTAATAGCCGCGAGCCGTGGCCGTCTTGACGAGTGCATCCACGAGGTGGAACGTGACGCCGACGGCGGCGAGGTCGTCGTAGGCGAAGGTGTCGTTCTCCTGTTTGGGGTTCAAAACGATGGTTTGGGGTGCGCGTTCGGGGGGCGCGTGGTGGTCAACGACGATGACGTCGATGCCTTTTTGTTTGAGTCGTTCGATCTCGTCAACGCCGCTCATGCCACAGTCGACGGTGATGAGCAGCTTGGGATTGTGCGTGGCGAGTGCCGCGTTGAGCGTGTCGTCATTAAAGCCGTGTCCATCCTCTTTTCGGCGCGGCAAAAAGTAGCAGACGTTGATCTGGAACGGCTCCAAAAACTGGTAAACGAGCGTGGTCGAAGTGACGCCATCGACGTCGTTATCGCCAAAAATGAGGACTTCTTCGTTGTTTTCAATGGCTTGCAGGATGCGATCCACAGCGGCCTGCATGTTTAGCATCGAAAACGAGTCGGCAAGATTGTCCATGCTTGGGTGAAGGAAACGCACAGCTTCTTCGGGCGTACGAACGCCGCGGTTATACAAAACGCTTGTGAGCAGCTGGGTTTCATTGAGGTTCATGGCCAGATTGCCGACGGCTTCGGTATCGGGCACATGCAGGTTCCAGTATTTCGGCTCCGTTTTTTGAGGTGCGACCGGTTTCGTTTCGCCCGACAAGTCCGGGGTATAGTTTGTAAACATATTTAAAAAACCTATTTGGGTATGAATATATTTCGTGCGACGTCATTTGGGCGTCGCTTCGGCTAATGCGCAAATTAAGGCGGGGTAAGGCGATGAACGCGCAAAACCCGGTATGTTGAAAATATTGTTTTTTTTTAGGAATTTTGGTGGGGGAAGTCTCCCCCTACGCGGCTATTTTCCTCACGATCCGTAGAACGGATCGTGGGGAAAATACGCCGCTACCCCTTCTCCTGGCAGGGCCTGCGACCTGGTTGCCAAAAGTAACGCCGACCAGAGGTCGGCGTTGAAGGGGTTAGCCGGAACCCGGTTGGTTCCGGCATGAAGGAATTAAGCCTCTGCGACAATATCGTCTTCGATAGCTTTTTTAGCTTCCTGTTTCTTCTTTTGTTCTTTGAACCAGGTGTCAAATTTGACGAGGAGCGGACAGGAAATGAACATGGAGTTGAGCGTCGCGATGCAGATACCGCAGAACATGATGACTGCGAAGTCGCGTGTTGTGCCGTTCGCAATGAGGATGAGGGGCAGGATCGCGAGCAAGGTCGTGATACTTGTGATGACCGTACGGCTGATGCAGTCGTTGACGGACTTGTTGACGATCGCTGGAAGCGGTGTGTCTTTTTCGCTGAGTGCGAGGTTTTCACGAACGCGGTCGAAGTTAACGATGGTGTCGTTGATACCGTAACCGACGAGTGAGAGCAGAGCAGCGACCGTTTCGAGGGTGAACTCGATCTGGAAGAAGACGATGATCGCGAAGGTGATGAGTGTGGTCGTGGCGAGCGAGATAACAGCGGCCGGTGCGTATCGGCTATCGAAACGGAAAGCGATGTAGAGCAACATCATACCGAGTGCGATGAGGATACTGACGATGGCGTCGTTACGGAATTTTTCACCGACGTCGGCGCCGACGGTAGAAACCGAGTCGAGGCCTTTATATTCGTCAAATTTGTCGCCAAAGGTGTCGTTGAGCAGCTGAACGGCGTCAGCCTGAACGCCCTGGGGTTTGATCGTGTATTGACCACGGATCTCGTTGAACGCGACACCGACGTTGGCGAAACCGGCGTTGACGATGGCGGTCTTAATTTTTTCGGGGTCGAGGTCAGTGACGTTTTCGTCATTGGCATTCTTGATCGCCAGGTCGAAGTCGCCACGGATACCGTCGCCGTCGCAGCTCGGCCAGGTGTTGTCATCGAGTTTGAGGTTGGCATCACCGGTCGATTGCGCGAGCTGGTCGTTGAATGCTGTTTTGACGAGCGCGAGTTTGTCGCAGGACATGGACGTCGTGGTACGGGTACGCACGATGTATTTGTTTTCGTCGTCGCGGCCGATCGTCTGAACCGAGACGGATTCAAAGCGCGGGTCGTCGACGAAGATCTTACGAACCTGGTCAGCGGGAACCGGCTGTTCGAAATGGATACTGATGGAGGTACCGCCTTCAAAGCTCGTACCCCAGTTAGGCCCAATAACGAATGAGATGACCAAGCCGATCAAGCTGAGCAAAAATGCGCCATACATGACGGGCTTGTGATTCTCGAAGAATTTGATCTTCGTATTGGGTTTAATAAACATTCTTTGTGCCATCTTATGTCTCCTTATATTCGTTCAATCACAGTGTGTTTAGATCGAGATCGAATCGTGGTTGAAATGCGATTCGACTTCGAACACGTTGCGGGTGACAAAGAAGGCGGTGTAGACCGTCATGATGATACCGAGAAGGAGGGTGACCGCGAAGCCTTTGACGGGGCCGGAACCGAAGTTCATGAGCACGACCGCAGCGATAGCCGTGGTGATGTTGGAGTCGAGGATCGTCCAAAGGGCTTTATCAAAACCGACGTAAACGGATTTACGGACCGTTTCACCTGTACGGAGTTCTTCACGAATACGTTCAAAGACGATGACGTTGGAGTCGACGGCCATACCGATGGTGAGAACGATACCAGCGATACCGGGGAGGGTAAGGACGGCGCCCATGGAGGCCATACCGGCCATGATGAACAAAACGTTGAGGAGCAGGGCGAAAGAAGCCACGACGCCAGAAAGTTTGTAGTACCAGATCATGAAGACGACGACGAGTCCAAACCCAATGGCGAGCGAGAACATACCGTCTTCGATGGAGTCGCGACCGAGTGACGGACCGACGAGTGACTTGGATTCCTGACGGATCGGGGCGGGCAAAGCACCGGAACGGAGCGACACGACGAGGTTATTGACTTCGTCGAGGGTCTCCTGACGGTTTCCGCGGCCCATTTCGATGGAGACGTTACCACCGGGGATCTCGCTACGAATGACCGGGTCGCTGACGAGTGTGTCATCCATGAGGATGGCGAGCTGATCGCCGACGTGTTGTTTGGTGATCTCGTAGAACGTGTCACCGCCGCTCTTATCGAGCTTGAGTGAGACGTACGGCATTTGTGTGTCGGGGTTCTGAGCCGGGTAAGCCGTTTCGACGTTTTCGCCGGAGAGCGCGGGCAGGTCGGTGCGAACGAGTCTCATGCGCCAGCTGGTGGGCAGCTTGGTGACATCGACGTTTTCGTCATCGATCTCGGCTTTGCGTTCACGCATATCGACTTTTTCGTAGGCGACTTCGCGGCCGTTAGGGATCATGGTCTCGTTGGCGCGAGCAAATTCTTTAAGGATCTCTTTACCGGTTTTGACGACGCGGTTTGTGGCTGGGTCGATCTGGTCATCAGCGCGGAGCGTGCCGCCGCTGACGCGGATGTTGAATTGTTCCGGGTTCTGTTTTGAGAAATCGGTGAAGACGGCGAGTGCATCTTCTTTGGGGGCAACGAGCTTGAAGGTCAAGACAGCCGTGGTCGAAATGAGTTTTTCAGCGGCGGCAACGCCGGATTTCGACAGACCCGGAAGTTCGACAACGATGTGCGTGCCGTTTTCAACGCGGACGCTCGGCTGAGCGACGCCAAGACCATCGATACGTTCACGAATGATCTCGACGGCCTGTTGAACTGAGGATATCTCAGCATCTTTAATGAAGTCGGTCTTGGTGCCGAGCGTCACGACGGCGCCCGAACTCGAGACTTTGTTCAACATCGGGTAGTCGTAAAGGAAATCGCTCGTGATGAGGTCGGCATCTTCGGCTTTGTCGAAAGTGAAGACCGCCGTATTTTGGTTACGATCAAGGACGTAGTGGACGCCGCTGCCGTATTTCGTGATGATGGCGGACTGAATATTGGCTGCGTTTGCAGCGAGTTTTTCGTCAACAGCCGAGTCGATGTCGACGGAATAGTTGAGCATCAAACCGCCTTGAAGGTCAAGACCCAAAGACAGGGTCTTGCTTTTCAGCATATTGGGCATCGATTCGTACCACGCCGGAAGCGGGGGATTGCGAACCGGTTCTTCGTCAGAATTGACTTGGGTCTCTTCTTCATCTGACACGACTTCGGGATAGAGAACCATCTCGACGACCGTCGGCGTCAGAATGACGATAGAGGCCAACAAAAGAAAGATGAGTAAGGCGGTTTTTAACCACCAGCTTCGCGACATCGCGTCTACCTCGTTTATAAGTTTATTGATGTTGACCTCACCGCGTCGCAGACAATGCTGCCACGTCGTCCGATCTGAATCGGGCGTTCAGCCTGGTCAAAGTTTGTGATTCGATTAACTACTTCGCTTCCGGATTTGAGCTTATCGCGTCTCCATTGAGGATGTGCGACACGCCTTCACGGTGAATGCGGATCTCGCAGTTGCCGCGATCGGCGATGTTGATCAGCAGTTCATCACCTTCCACCGTAATGACTTCCGCAATCACGTGGGAAATGGTGACGATTTTGTCTCCAGCTTTGATCGACTGGAGCATGGCGGAGCGTTTTTCAGCGGCTTTCTTCTGCGGCTTGACCAGTAAAAAGTAAAAAATGAGAATGAATATCGCAAGGGGTAAAAGAAAACCTAAAATGTCGTTCATGAAGAAACTTCCTTGAAAGAAATAAAAAATATCCCGTCAGGGCACAGCACGTGCCACAAAAAGACTGGTTGTCATACCAAAGAATAGGGCATTCGGTCAAGTGTAGGCGTATGGCATACATTCAACGAACGTTACCATGCAGCCGAGGTAGAGCGTATGCGACTGTTTTGGCTTTTTGGTGTAGCGGTCAAACCGGTCAATTTTTGAGGGCGATATTTTTTGCGTTTTGAGTGAGTTTTTCGAAAGCCTTTGGCACCGGCGCCGTGATGGTCGTGGGTTGGCCGGTGATCGGATGGATGAATTCGAGGGTTTGTGCGTGCAGACAGAGTCGATCTGGGGCAAAGGCGCGTAGAGATCGCAGCGTGCCCGGGTTGTAGAGCGTGTCACCGACGATGGGCAGACCGAGTGACAGCAGATGCACGCGGATCTGGTGTGTTCGGCCGGTCAGCGGCTGGCACAAACACTGCGCGAACCACCCGTCACGTAATTGATAAAGTGCGGTACATTTGATGCGTGTTTTGGCGAATTTTCGGTTTTTTCCGCCGACGACGAACTTTTGGATCTTCGAAGTTTTGTCTTCGCCGATGGGCGCGTCGAGTGTGAAAGCGTGTTCCAAGTTGAGTTTTTCGTGATCGAACTCGGTGCCGCAGGCAAGCGCGCAGTAAGTCTTTTGAACAGTGTGGTTTTGAAACTGTTCGGATATGGACGGATTGGCGTCGCGCGACTTGGTCATGAGCAGAACACCCGAGGTGCCGGCGTCGAGTCGGTGATGCAGGCCAACGTATTGGCCATGGAGATAGCGTTCAACGGCGGCAAAAGCGTGGTCGCGGTTTGGGTCGACGGTCGCCTGACTCGGTATGCCAGACGGTTTGTTGATCACGATAATGTGCTCGTCTTCATAAAGCACGTCGTTTTTTGACAGGGTCCAGAGCGGAGATGGGGACATGGGCAATTCACCGTGTTTGCGCGTGAGCGCGCCGTATGCGCAGCATAGGCGCGCTGCCCGGGCGTATCGGCAGAGCCGATAGCCCGGGGAAAGAAGGGCGCGCCGTATGCGCAGCATAGGCGCGCCGCCTGGGCGTATCGGCAGAGCCGATAGCCCGGGCTGACAAAAACGAAAAAAGGCGTCTCCTTGAAAGGAGGCGCCTGAAAACTAAACACAAAAAGGTAAAGGCAACGAATTAGCCATTCTTTTTGAGTTCGACGAGGATCATCTTAACGACGGTCTTGAGGCATTCAAAAACACCGGGACCTTCTGCAGCAACGGCTTCGAAATCCGGGACCTTGGGATACCAATGGTTGAGTTCGGAACGAAGCTGTTCGACGGGGAGGGCGCTCGGGAGGTCGCGTTTGTTGTACTGAATGACGAAAGGAATTTTTTCGACATCGTAGCCGTACGCGGCGAGGTTGTCGAGGAGGTCGTCCATGGAAATGAGGTTCGCTTCAAGACGCTCAGCCTGAGAGTCGGCAACGAAAACAACGCCATCGGCACCTTTCATGATCAGACGACGGCTGTTTGAATAGAACAGCTGGCCAGGAACCGTGTAAAGGTGAAGACGTGTTTTGAAACCGCGGATCGTAGGAAGCTCGATCGGGAGGAAGTCGAAGTAAAGCGTACGTTCCTGCTGCGTTTCAAGGCTGATGAGCTTGCCTTTCGTTTCATCATTCGTGACGGAGTAGATGTACTTGACGTTCGTCGTTTTGCCGCACAAACCCGGTCCGTAGTAGACAATCTTAAGAACGATTTCTTTGCTCTTGTAGTTAATGAAGGACATGGGGCAACCATCCTGAACAGTAAGATCAATAAAAGGGTCACATGATGTGTGACCAAAACAGACGAGTATGAGTTATACCCTCTTAAACATCCTGTCAAATTTCAGGGAAAGTTAAAAAGGCGTGTTTATTTAACACTCTAACCGTATTCGTTCAAACTGTTTTTAGAGACAATGCAAATCGCAACATCGTTTCCAGTGAATCCTGCCGTTTTGCAGATCGTAAGTATTTGCAAGGCATCCGAGCGTTCCGTAACGGATCACAGGATAGGGCGATTCCGGCGCGGTGGTGACCGACGTCTCGCCGGTTTGACAGATCTCGACCATTTGTTCGTGATTGAGGTCGATGAAATTTTTTGAAATATTTTTTGAAAGCGTCTGAATCATGGCGTGACTGAGTCGCCAAATGCCGCCGCGTTTTTTAGCGAGGCAGATGCCGGCGCGGTGATAGCCCGTTTCGATGCTGTCCCAGTGGGCGTCGAGGCAGTAAACGCCGCGCGACTGCATGAAAAATCGGTAGGCTTTGAAGGTGTCCGGATCGACGCCATAATAATGTTGAATGTTTTCAAGAATGGGGGCGATCTGCGGGTCGTCGAAGGCGAGTGTGTTAAAACGTTCGACGCCGGGATCTTCATGGGCAAAGCGCATGGGCAGATCCTCGGTTTTTTCGAGGACGGCAAAGAAGAACCCCTGTGTGTCGGTCTCCCACGGCGTGACGCGTCGTGTCTTTTGAATGTCGTCGTGAAAATCCACGCCACCAAAGGTTTTTAGGCCATGTCGCCACGGTACGCCGGCGATGTCGGGCACGTCGACGAGTTTGAAGGGCAGACGCGTGATGATCTCGTTAACGACGGCTTCGTCTTCGTTGGGATCGAGCGAACAGGTGGAATAGACCATGCGGCCGCCGGTCTTGAGCAGTTTGCACCCAGTGAGCGCAATGCGGTACTGCAGCTGGTTCATGGCCATTGGGTTTTTGGCGTGTTCAAAACGGTCGCGGTTTTCGGCGAGTGTGGCCAGGTTGCCGAGACCGGTGCAGGGCACGTCCGCGAGTACGCGGTCGAAGACGGGCGGCAGGGTCTGTGTCAGGCGTTCGGCTGCTTTGTTGAACAACACGGCGTGCGAGACCGTCGTCGCGTCGAGTCGCGCCGCCAGCGCCGTCATGCGCTTGCCGGCCACGTCGTTCGCGTACAAACGACCTGTGTTTTGCATCGCCGCCGCGATCTGCGTCGTCTTGGAACCCGGTGCCGCGCACAGATCAATGACCGTCTGACCCGGGCGTGCGTCCAAAAATCGAACTGGAAGTTGCGAGCTCAAACTTTGTTTCACGAACCAACCGGCAAAATGGTGAAGGCACATTGTCGGTTCAAACGGCGAATATGTCAGACGAAGCGCGTCGTCCAGACCGGCTATGCGTTCCGTTTTGTAGCCGTACTGGTCCAGCACATCTTCGACTTGGTCAAGCGTCGCTTTTGTCGTGTTGACGCGCACAAAGTCAGAAAGCGCGTGGTGGTTCAAAAAAGCGTCCAGGTCGTCGCCAAACACGTTTTTTAGATAAACATCGTAATCGGGTTTCGTATGGTCTTGATAATACATCGTTTTTTGCGTCTAAAAATTAAGGTTGACGCGAACACAAGCCAGGGCGCGCATTTTTCAGCAACCTTGTTTTATGTCGTGAAAAATGCGTCCCTAAGCGAAGCCTGTCTTCGCAAAAAGATCCGTTATTTGCAGTTCACGTCGCTCGAAGCGCAGACAAATCGGACGTGGAAATGATCGGCATGGCCTTTGGAGTGGCGCATGATGGCCGAATAGCTTTTTTTGCCGTTCGGATACTGGATGAGCGTCTTGAGCTGGGCATCCGTGTAGCCGTGGGCTTTGGCGTAGTCGTAAAAGAATTTTTGAACGTCGTAGTCGACAAAAATGTACTGAACTTTTCCGGTTTTGAGGAAGTATTCCAGTGTAGCCCAGGATTTTTCGACGTCGAGGTTGCTGGCATTGGCCTTAAAGAAACCGACGAAGTGGTTGTCTTTGTTGATGTAACTGATATCGACGTCGCGTCCTGACTGGTGAGAAAGGTGCGGACTGAGTTTTCCGCCGTGTTCGGTCGACAGGTCGCCGATGACGTATTTTGGCCCTTTTGGATACTTATTGGCGTAGTATTCCATGGCTTCCATGATGAGACTGATGGTCAGCGCGGTGCCATAGCTTAGTTTTGGGTTTCTGACTTTGTAACCCGGTCCGTCTTTCAGCATGATGCCGCCGGCGAGTGAGCCGTTACTGGCGAGTCCGCGAGAAACCGCGGACGAAGAGGCGACGCGTTTGACATCAATGACGATCTTCTGACCCACTTTCAGTTTGTCAGGATTCTTGGCCAGCGACTTGTTATTTTTTTTGAGCTGGTCGATCGTGACGCCGTTTTTTCGCGCGATCTTGCCGAGGTTATCGCCTTTTTTAACGATGTAGTAGACGTTTTGCGAGACGACGAGTGGTGCTGATGGGCTGCGACTGCTGGATACGGCCATCGCGGAACCCTTGGGCACACGAAGTTTGATCTTTTGACCAATCTTGATCATCGCCGCATTTGACAGGTTGTTCCAACGAATCACGTCGTCGACGGAAACCTGGTATTTCTTGGCGATCTTATCGACGCTGTCGCCTTTCTGGACGATGTAGGTGATCGTTTCTTTGGCTGTGGTGGCTTTCTTTTTGGGGGCCGCCATCGCGCATGTGCCGGTCAGGCAAAAAATCGCGAACGTCAGAATGATGTGGGTGAGCCAACGGTGAAGCATAGGCATATTAGGGTGTGGCCATACGGCGTTTGGAAAGATTGAAGGCAAAAGATCAGGGCGTATGTCGACTGATTTCGGATTCGACTTGCCTTGTTATACGACTATGTCGACAAATTCAAACAGAATAAGACGCGGTAACATGGAAAGAGCGTCGGGCAACGGCGTGGCCTTAAGCTTATCAAGGTCTTGCGGTGTCTTCAGAATCGCCATGAGCCTGTCTTCATCGGCACTGAGTTTGATGGATGTGTTGAGCAGATTTCTGGAAGGTCTTGCCTGAAACTTGATGAAACGATAAGCCCCGAGGTCTAGCTGTGTCTGTCGATAGCGGTCATAAATGATGTTCGAGATCGGCACGCTGAACGTGGGTCTGAGTTTGAGCAGCGCATCGGCGAGTTTGGAATGTCCCTCGTAGACGCGATAACCGCCGGTTTTCATGCCAACGGCGTTTTGGATGTTTTCGGAAATGAATTTTTCAAATTCCGGAATGAGGTCGTTGTAGCAATCAAGCGAGGAGAGCGCATCGTCGAGGTTTTTGCCGTTTTTGATCGCGTTTTCGACTTTTTCGATATCGTCTGGCGTGGCGCCGTGAAGTGCGCTCAAAAATTCGTGCACGGAACTTGGCGACGGTCCGTTGAGCGTTTCCGCCCAGATCGCGCAGCCTCTGTGAATGATAACGATCGAGTTTTTGGGGCTATTCCCGATCTCGAGCGTCAATTTTTTGCCCGTGAGGCACGTGCGTTTGATGAGTTCGACCCAGACGTGTGGCGACATTTGCCCGGTTTGAATGGGCATGAGTTTTGGCGACGCGGGCGTGGCGAGTGCATCCTGGATCAGATCCTGGGTGACGAGCATGGTGTGGTCGTCATCGAAGTCGTCGTCGGTCGGCGTGACGACCGGTTTTAACTCGGCTTTGGGCAGATTGAACTGGGATTCGGGCTTAACGGTGTTGAGTTGCGCGGCACTGCGCGAGGCTGAGATCGTCACTCGGTTGAGCGTGGTGCTCGGGTGTTTGCCCAGGCGCGACGCCGACGGCGGCAGCGACGACAAGCCCGGGTTCTCTGTGGCATGACCAGCGTTGTCTGACTTGTCGGGCTCGTTGACTGGTAGGTGGGCGCTGTCTTTACGTAAACGGGGGGCGCGCCCGGCCGGTGGATTCGAGTGGTCTGACACGGTGCCGTGTTTGCGCGAAAACATCGAACTCGATGCCGCGTTGTTTGCGGCTGTCGTCAAAAGACTGGTCGGCAAGGCTGACGCTGGGCGCGGGCTAAGCGAAGGCAGAACTGACTTCTCCGGATTTTGCTTCACGAGTGGCAAAAATGATTGCTCCGGATCTTGCTTCTTTAATGGCAGAACTGACTTCTCCGGATTTTGCTTCACGAGTGGCAAAAATGATTGTTCCGGATTTTGCTTCTCTAGTGGCAGAACTGACTTCTCTAAATCCTGTTTTTCTTTTCGATGTTCGTTCGCGTTCAACTCGCCCGCGTCAAGCGTCAGCGCTTCAAGCGAAACGGAAACGCTCTTCACGATGTCGTCGACCTGCTTGGTTTCTTCAGGCGCCGCGATGATCTCGCTTTTCGGGGATATGATCTGCTGAACGCTCGAATTCAGGTTGGAATGAGCCACCGTCAGCACCGTCGACTGCATGCGGCTGTTCTCATCCTGGATCAGCGAAATAAAATCCAACATCTTGAACGGGCGTTCCACCACGTGCTGAAAAAAGCAACTCGATACATCCGACGGCAGAAAACGCGCCAAGCTCGTCGGCTGGACGCTCGTCAGAATGCAGCGCTGCGGCGACGAAATGTAGCGGCTCACAAAAGCTTGGAGTTGAACCAGATAATCGGCATGACGTGAGAGGTCAATGATCAAAAAAAACGGGCGCTTGCATTGCTGAAGTACGCGTTCTGTTTCCTCAAGGGCGGGAATCTGCACGACCGAAAGACCAAGCTGGGTCAGTTGGCGAGTGATGATCGCACGTACGCTGGGGTTTTCATCATATAAGACGACTTCTCGCATAACTTTCCTTCAAAAGGAGACAAATTTATCTCAAATGACGTCCAAGTTTAGTTTCGTTGAACGTCGTTCGCTCTTTTGCGCTTTTAGCGACAAAAAATACACTATTTTTAAGTTAATCTGAAACGTGATGACTGTCCATTCTCTGTTTTGTTCGTTTTCGACGACGCCGTGCATCTCAGCCTGCTTGCCTTCGGCTTCGCTACGGCTGAGCTTTTGAATTTCTGTCCAGACGATCAAAGAACCGGTTGAATCGTACCGTTAGGTCCGGCCTGGATGGCCGCGTTGCAGACAAAAAAAAGCCTCGTCCGGGGACGAGGCGAAGGGGTAGCGGCGTATTTCGCAACGCGAAATAGCCGCGTAGGGGGAGGCTTCCCCCTCAAACCTAAAAAAACGACTTAAAGATCAAATGGACGCGTTATTCTGCTTTTTCAGCATCGGCGTTTTCCGTTTCATTCGTCTCAGCATTTTCAGCATCGGCGTTTTCCGTTTCATTCGTCTCAGCATTGTCATCGCTAGCCGGGGTTTCGTCTTTTGCCGGTTTAGGATGTTTTTTGTCATAGATGAGGCTTCCGATGATGCCGATCAGGATGAACGTGCCGATGACGGCGAGGTTCGACCAGGTCGGAAGACCTTCAAACGGAGATTCGAGTTCGGTTCCCGCGAAGTGGTTGATGCCAAAGCAGACTGCCGGTGCCAACAGCTTGATGGCAACGAACATCAGGATTGCACCGACCGAGTATTTGAGGCCCGAAAACTTCTCGAGAATGCTCGCCAAAACGAAGTAAAGCGAACGAAGGCCCAGAATGGCAAAGATGTTGGACGTGAAGACGATGTACGGATCCTGCGTGATACCGAAGATCGCCGGAATGGAGTCGACGGCGAAAATGACGTCGCTGACTTCCACGACGATGAGGGCGACCAACAACGGCGTGAGGAACGTTTTGCCGTCGATCTTACGAATGAAGTGCATGCCTTCGATCTTGGGATCATAACGGAAGTGTTTCATAAGGAACTTGGTGATCCACTTGTCCTGCGGATCCTCATCGTCATCGCCGCCAAACGTGGACTTGATCGAGAGGTAAACGAGGAGGGCACCAAAGAACCAAAGGACCCAGCTGAATGAGGAAACGAGGGCTGCACCGCATGCGATCATAATACCGCGCATCACGAGTGCGCCCAGAATGCCCCAAAATAGCACTCGGTGTTGGTATTTGAGCGGAACTCGGAACGAAGCGAGGATCATCGCGATGACAGCGATGTTATCAAGCGACAGGCATTCTTCGATCAGGTAGCCGGAAAGATAGTTGACGAGGGCACTTTCTGCGGTTTCAGCCCCGTCGTGGGTGCCAAGACCAAACCACTGGCCTGAATACGCAAAATAGATGAAAACAGAAAAGAGAAGGGCGAGTGAGATCCAAAGACAAGTGAATTTAAGGGCTTCTTTGGTCTTTACTTCGTGAACTTTACGGTTCAAAACGCCGAGGTCGAGCGCAAGAAGGCAAAAAACGAGGAGCAGAAAACCGACCCAAGGTACCCAGGTCAGGGAAGAGGCGGCTTGCGGGGCGACTTCGGCGATGGCTTCCACCGCCGCGTCGGCTGCGCCGGCAGCGTCGCTGCCGGCTTGCCCCAAACAGAGCCAGGACAATAAAGACATATACTAACTCCTGTGAAAAGTGGTCAGTGACGCTGACCAGGTTACGGATGACAGTCAAGGTTAGGCACGTTCCAGCATTACGGAAGGTGTCATGGGCTTTGTCTCAAACTTGGCAGGCTTTGCCATGAGACGCCAAATTGTCAATTATGCAGTATTTGCAAAAAATTCACAACGAAACACAACGGCAACGTGTTATAATCGCGCGTTGTTCGCGTGCCTGGCGCGCTGTGTTGGCATGACCCGTGGTTAATGGGCGCTTCTTTGACCTTTGACCCCTGACCGCTGATTTGAGACCCCCCGATGAGTTTATTTCGAACGACGTGGCGCGAAAAAGAACGCGTCATGGAAGCGCTTGACCGCGTCTTTCACCTGTCCGGATTTCGCGAAGGACAGGAAGAGATCATTCGCGACATCACGTCGGGGCATGACACCTTGGCTGTCATGCCGACGGGGGCGGGCAAAAGTCTGTGCTACCAGCTTCCCGCCGTGGTGACGCCAGGCTTGACGCTCGTCATCAGCCCGTTGATCGCACTCATGAAAGACCAGGTGGATGCGCTCAAAGCCAAAGGCGTGCGCGCCGAATCGCTGAATTCAGGCATCACGCGCGATGAACAGCTGGCGATCCTGGATGACGTCGCCAATGGTTCCGTCAAGATCCTGTTTGTGGCGCCCGAACGCCTTCAAATGGCGTCGTTCCAGTCCTTTTTGTCGCGTCTGCACATCGGGTTGATCGCGGTCGACGAGGCGCACTGCATCAGCCAGTGGGGGCACGATTTCCGACCGGCTTACCGTCGCATCGGAGAATTGCGCACAGCCTTGGACGAACCGCCGACCATCGCCCTGACGGCCACCGCTTCGCAAAGTGTGCAGGATGACATCGTCGAACAGCTGCACCTCAAAGACGCCAAACGTCATATCCTCGGGTTTGACCGAAAAAACCTGCTCTACTCCGCGAAGATCTTTCGTACCGAAAGCCAAAAAATCGACTTCATCCTCGACTTTATTCGCGAAAATATTCAACAACGCTGCTTTGAAACGCCCGCGTTTGAAGGCTGCGGCATCGTTTACGCCTCGACGATCCGTCAGGCTGAAGCGCTTTACAATACCCTCAATCAGTATGGCATTCGCACGGGCATTTACCACGCCAGTTTGCCGGCTGACGAGCGTTCGCGCATTCAGGACGCCTTCAAGGACGATGCCTACCACTGTCTTGTGGCCACCAACGCGTTTGGCATGGGCGTCGACAAACCCAATATCCGATACGTGATCCACATGTCCTTGAGCAGCAGCGTCGAAGCCTACACCCAGGAAGCCGGCCGCGCCGGCCGCGATCGTCAGCCCGCGCGCTGTATCCTGCTTTACGCACCGCAGGACATGAAAATTCAGGAAAATTTCATTACGAATAACGCGCCTGACATCATTATATATAAAGCCATTCTAGATGCCTTCGCCGTCAAGTCGAAAACTCGCAAACCCGTTCCTGGCACACGCATCACAACCGCTGATATCACCGAAAATTTCTCAAAAAAAAGTACACGAAAGCTCAATCAAAACGCGCTCGAGGTTGCTATTCGCAAGATTCGTTCGCTCGATCTCATCGATATTACCCAGAGCGGCGAGATCGTCTGGCTCGCCGACTGTCCCAAAAATCTCGCGACAAAACTTAACGACGAAACGCAATTGCAGGCAGAATGCGCTCGTCAGCGACTCAAAGACCTCATGAGCTACGTCTACGAGGAAGGATGCCGCACGAAATTCATTCTGCGTTACTTCGGCAGCCGCGATTACAAACTTTTTAAACGTTGTCAGCATTGCGACCTCTGCAACGCTATGTTCCCCACGGGGGACGCCGGATACGACGGACCATTTCCGCCAGAACCGACCCACTTCGTCATTCTCAAGATCATTTCGACCGTCGCGCGCTTTAATCGCAACGCCGTGCCCATCACGCTCGCCATGACCGCCAGCCTCCTTCACGGCTCTCTGCAAGACGTTCCCGAATTCGTGACGACCCACGCGGCACTCGCCTACATGAGTGATATCGAAATTCGTATCCTCATCGGTCTGTTGCTCGAAGCCGATATGCTGCAGGGCGATGAGGCCTCACACCTTCATCTGACGCCCAAAGGCACCCGTTTCATGCGAAGTGATCACCCACGACTCGACGGTTGCGCGCCCGTCCTCGCGGCTTACCTCGCCCGTCGATTTCCCGACGCCGATCATACTGCTGCGGCTTGGATGCCGAAAAACTAGTTCGCTTTTTGGCGGGCGGGGGATGTCTCCCCCTACGCGGCTATTTCGCGTTGCGAAATACGCCGCTACCCCCTCGCCTGGCAGGGCCTTCGAACTTGGTTTTGTTAGTATTCAGCCGGTTCTTTGATCGTCTGGTCAAAAATACAGACTCTCAGCCGTAGCGAAGCCGAAGGCAAGCAGGCTGAGATTGGGCGAGCGGACGCGATTTGTCCGAAGCCGAAGGGTAGCGACGTAACGTGGTACGTCGTCGCGGCCGCCGACTCCAAACTTAAGTTTACGATGATTTGCCTTAGTTTTTCCTGAATTTTGTTCGGCCGTGTGGCTTGTTTGAGCGAAGCGAGTTCCACACGGCCGACACAAAAAAAGGGCGCGGGGGTTGTAGGGGGTTCGCGCCCTGGCGAACCCCCTGTGCGCCGCAGGCCTAGGCCTGCTCAAAAAGTGTAAAAATAAACGAACAAACTAAAAAAAATTGTGATCCTTGGCTGAGATGCGACTCTTCGAACTTGGTTTGTGCTTGAGTCGGGACTATTGGTGATATAATATTACAACCGTGGCAGTTTTCTTGATATGGCTTGTTCATCAAGGCGCTGCGTGATTTTTCTCATTTAACGACTTTAGGAGCTTTTTTTTTATATGAAACGTTTTGTATTCAGCCTGTTTATGATCGGTCTGGTCGTTGGCATGAGCAGTTGCAAGTCGAAAGATCAGTCAATATCATCGGCAACAGATTCGATTACCAATGAAAATAATAATAATTCTGTGGCTCTTCAAAAGGCGGATGATGATAAAAGATCTGACGATATAAAATCACAAAATTCTGCTGTGGCTGAACAGAACGATCGCTCTGATGAAGATAGTTATTTTAATTCACAAAGATCGGAAAAATTAATCGGTGAGTTTCCAAAAAATTTGGATAGAAATTTCAAAAACTGTGGGCAAATACAGGAACAATTTGAGCTGACAGCGAATAAACATGATTACGCTCAAGACAAGCTCCGTGTCGCGGATAATACGGTTAGCTGGTCTGCGATCGAGAATAACTATCCGGTATCGCTTCTCAAAGTCAGTGCTGATAAAGACGCCAACGCTGAACTTCAAAAACAAGTCAAACAGACTTGTCAGGTCGTCAGGTCTGCGACGGCGGATAACGGCGTTGTGGTTCAGTTTTTCCATTGTTTCACGCCGGATCAATGGGTAACTGAACTTTCTCAGGTCGACACGCTCGATCTGTATGTCGGGGTGCGAAGTCCCAAAGACCAAATGATGCGGATCTACCAAGTCGAAGAGCGAAACTTCACGGATTCTGAACACTGTGGAAGTTCTTTCAACCGATGTTTTCTTGCTGAGGAGGACGCCGTTTCACTTGAAAATCAACCATTTCTCGATACGACAGCGGTTTATGTTCGCTTTGTGGCAACCGAAAATTATCACTCTGATTACGCATTTGCACAGACCAAAAGAAATATTACCTTGGCGTTTGCAGGTGACAAACATCGTTATATCGGGTCGTGGTTAAATACAATTTATTTTCGTAGTGATTCGGGATCTACGTATGATGAAGATGGTGTGGAATGGTATGAGAATTCGTGCCGATTTGAATATACAGAAAATACCGCGACTTTTGATGGTCAGATTAAATATGAAACGACGAGAAATTATGGCATGAACGCCTTGGGAAAAGAACCAAATAAGGGGTAGTTAATGAATAAGCCGGTAGAGGCGCGCGGTCTGCACGTCTCTACCGGCGCGCGGTCTGCACGTCTCTCCGTCCCCTTGCGCGCCGCAGGCCCAGGACTGCTCCAAAAAACAAAGCATGACGCGGTTATTTCCAAAAAGCCTCCATTCGTGGTAATAGACAAGGTTGGGCTGCTTTAGGCGGTCGATCGATATGACTCGCGTTACGTGGAGCAAACATGGTTCCTGGCGATACTGAATTTCATCATATTCCCGTGCTTTTGAACGACGTCCTGGATGCGCTGGCGCCACGTCGTGGTGACGCTTACCTGGATGTGACGCTCGGCGGGGCTGGGCACGCCAGCGCCGTTGCACGCCGACTCGCACCTGGTGGCGCCGTCACTGGGATTGATCGCGATCCCACCGCGCTCGCTGTGGCTACCGCGCGCCTCGGGGCACTCGCTGACGAACTCGGCGAAAATGCTCGACCTGGCTTCACGCTCAATACCTACCTGACCTCGTTCATCGATTTCGACGCTGTGTTGCGCAAAAATGGCGTCAAAGATCGCGAACAGGGCGGCGGCTTCGATTGCGTGCTCGCTGACTTTGGTTTGTCGTCACACCAGATCGATGATGTCTCACGCGGCTTTTCTTTTCAGACAGATGCACCGCTCGACATGCGCATGAGCCAGTCAGGACCGACGGCGGCAGACTTCCTCAAATCAATACAGCCTGATCCACTCGCCGATATCCTCTTCGAAAATGGCGATATCAAACAATCTCGTCGACTCGCGCGAAAAATTTGTGAAAAGGCCGCCATTGGCGAAGTCGAAACGACCAAGCAACTCGCCCAGATCTGTTGCGAAGTCCTCGGTTCGCCCAGGCCTGGACATCCTCACCCCGCGACACGCGCGTTTCAGGCTATCAGAATTGCACTGAACCAGGAATTTGAAGCCATCGACGCATTTCTCGATGCCATTCCAAAATGGATGCGGCCAGGCGGACGACTTGCCATCATCTCCTTCCATAGTGGCGAAGATCGACGCGTTAAAAATACTTTCAAAACATGGCAAAGCCCATGCACATGTCCGCCTGACTTTCCCGTCTGCGTTTGCCACAAGGTGCCGCTCGGAAAAGCCATTCTCAAAAAGCCTGTCGAGGCTTCACAACAAGAACTTGATCAGAATTCACGCGCTCGTTCCGCAAAATTGCGCGCTTTTCTTTTTGACTGAGATTTTGGACTCTGGCACAACTCGCCACCACGCGGCTTTATCGCCGGTTGAGGAGATTAAATATGAAACGATTGATCATGATGTTACTTTTGGGCGCTTCACTTCTGACGGCTGCGCCTGTCATGGCGCAATCACCAGCGAATGACGCACCCGCTGCTCAAGCTGCTGACAACGAATTGCCCGTAAAACTTGAGATACCGAACGGATGGACGATAAAAAATCTGCCCGAAGGCGACAAACGCTTCGTTGTTTACGAAGATACCAATACGGCAAGCTCCATCGAGGTGCTCGGAAAACAACTCATTCGCGCTGAACACGCTCAGACGCTCTTCAAAGCCTTTGATGGGCAGCTTGTGAACGTCGGGTTTGTCAAAAACAATGCAGCGACCACCGACAAAACTTTCAAACTTACCGATGGTTCCAACCGAACGGGTTCATGGTACGCCTATAGCTATCAAAAAGGTGCCGTCGCGGTTCAGGTCTCAGCCTATATCTTTACGGTCAAGAATTTTGCCGTCATCGTCGTCGGCTATTTCTCGGCTGCGGAAGAGGAAACTGGCATTAAACAAATGGAGACGCTGATCCAGAATATGGTCGAGATCGACAAGCCGACGCCCCTCGTTTGATCCTTGAACGCCATGTCGAGTCGCTCGTCTCGGCAGGGTTGTTTGCGCATACCAACTTTTTTTGTGACATCGCGCGTTTTGATCGCGCGATGACTTTTTCGTTTTGACGATGGAAATGGCTAGGGCGAGTGTCCAACGCGAGCGCTGTTTGAAGCGATGGACCTCGTCCAACGACTTGACGTCAGGGAAGGAGTTTGTCGTCACTTGGCGGCGGCAACCACTCGCCAGGTGCCCACTCCTCAAACGCTCGATCGCGGTAATAGTCGTAGCTCGTTTCCGTTTCGATGTTCGCTTGCTGGTCGTTTAGATGGTCGTCCATCTGCTGGTAGAGCTCTTCCTGGCGCTTCATTTCTTCTTCTGTCACCGTTTCGCCCTTTTCGCGCTTTTCTGAAATGCGCTTATTCAGGGCGACGAGCTCGTCAAGACGTGCATTCGTTTCGGCTGCGTTATTTCTTAGTTCTGTGTCACTCGCTTCTTCGGCTGTTTTGCGAATGTCGCCGGCATAGGATTGGTTCAGTTGTTCCAACATGTAGATCGGGTGATAGGTGAAGAACTGGTGCGACTTCGGTAATTTGAGCGCCGAAGTCACTTCGGCCGTCATCCACTGGAATGGCAGCCACTTGAGCAGCCATTGACCAAAGGAGCTCTCGCTTTCCCATTGCCAGCCGACGGTCTGGATCGCCGTTTTCGTCCAGTTCATCAGCGGTGACCATTCGCTGTGGTGAAAACAGATCATCTTGCGGAAACTGTCTCGACGCGGGGCTAGCGGGTCACTTGAACCGATCGCGAAAAATGATTGGATCTCAGACGATTTCAGGAACGTCGGAACACGCCCCGTGAACTGCTCAACGTATTCGTTGATCGGTTTCAAAATTCGTTTGACCTTCACCAGCGAGTAGTTGCTGTTGTCGCCTTCTGTGATGTTCCATGCTTCGTTTTGAGCACTGCCATGCGTGAAGAGATTGTGTTCACTCATGACCTCAATGTGGACTTGTCTTTCCTTGTGGTCTTCTTGATTGCCAAAACGACCGATGTAGCCGAGCTGTTCGCCCGCATCGACCGGAATGTTCGTCAAAATGATGTCACCCTTAAAGAACGATTCCAGAAGCTTTTTGGGATTCTTCGAGCGCACTGTGCCATCGAACGATTGCGGCACACCTTTTTCGTAAGACAAGCTCGTTTGTTTGAAATTGAAAGCCACCTCATCGGGAATTTCAAACTCGTTGCCCAACAACTTGCCCATCCACGGGATCGTGGCCATCTTTTCTGGATCCATCATTTGTTCCAGATGCATGTAAAGTGAGAACCACTTGACCGTGCGAGGATCGCCGTCTGGACCAGTTTCTTCGCGTTCATGCTTTATGAGAACGAAGCTCGGGTCGCCCAGATCGACCATTTTGACGTTGCGGACCGCGACGATCGTGCCTTCCATCATACTGAGGATCGGCGTGCCTTCCGGCGCGGACAGATGAATACCACTGTGCCATGACTGGTTCACACCGATCGGATACCAGCCGCCTTCGGAGCTCTCGGCGTTGAGATAATACCGGTCCAAGAGGCTTTCCAAAACGTGTCCGCCCGCTTCCGAAAGGTTCAGACGGTCTTCGTGCAGAATGAGCGGAAAACTGTTGCGCTTGCCCTTGATGCCTGAAAGCACGCGCATCCAGTCAAACGCTGGACCTGGATCCCACTTGTTCGCCGAGCAATGATAGTGCCCTAACATGCCTTTGAAATGGATCGAGTCTTTGAGCAGACGGTTGATGACTTCGCCCGTCTCGGAGATCGGCGGAAAACAGTTATCGGCCACGACGGGCAGCGGCGTCCAGGGGTCCGAATCGCCAGGATAGCTGATCGGCGTGATCAGCGCCTTGATCAACGCGATGAGCGTGTCATACTGCGCATCCGTGTAACCCAGCATCGTCTTGACTGACCCATTGATCTTGCCCTGATAAATGTCGCGCAGACCACTTGCCGGGTCGTCGTTCTTGAGCTCCGGAAAGACCGGGTTGTTCATGTCGATCGCGATGCTCATGTTGTTGTTGTCACCCGTCGCCCAGGCCACGTGGTAGCAATCCATGAACTGATATAGCGCGCCATCATAGTTGACGACAAAATGCGTCGACAAACCGCGCGTGCAAAGCACGTTGAACGTGTCAAGCGCCTTCGACGTCACGTCGTGATGCAGCGCGATCTGCGTGATCGCTTGACCAAGCTGGTCGATCTCCTCGCGCGACGTGCCAAAAAGCTGTTCAGGCGTGCGGTCAAAAAAACGTTTGTTATACGAACGCTGGCTGAAATTACGCATCGTCGGGCGAATCATGGCCATCTGCATCACGCGTTCCGGCGAAAGGGTGTTTTCAGGCTTGTAAAAACTCGGGTTGCGCTCATCGTCAAAGCGGATCACATCGAAATTGGTCTGAATGGGAACTCGACGTCCCGCAAAGAGAATGTATTTATCCATGATTATGACCTCGTTTTATCGGATTCACAGTACAAACAGGTATCCCAATGCGCCTTCATCGGACGACCGCACGTGGGACAAAGACGAACGTTTTCCTGCGGCTTTTTCGGTTCTTCCGACTTCGACGTGGCTGGTCGCTGGTTCGCGTCGGATTCGCAATACAAACACGTCGTCCAGTG
>JAZUKH010000134.1:0-5715 GCA_045643185.1 Myxococcota bacterium
CTTCGACGCAGGAAACGGTGACGGATTTGGCACCACACTGTTTAGCGGTCGAAGCGCAGTCCATCGCGACGTCGCCGCCGCCAATGATGACCACACGGCCAAGATCGCCGATCTTGCCGCCGGCAATACGCGCTTTTTTGAGGAACGGAAGCGCCGTGTCAACGCCGGCGAGGTCAGCGCCTTTCATGTTCGGGATCATTTTGGAGGCAGCCTGGCCAACACCAACATAGATGGCATCGTATTCTTCGGCGAGTTTCGCCATGTCGTCGCGCGAAACGCGTTTGTTCAAAACGATTTTCACACCAAGATCCGTCACGGCTTTGACGTCCTGGTCAATGATCGCATCCGACAAACGGCTTGCCGTGATGCCATAGCGAAGCATACCGCCCGCTTTCTCGTTTTCGTCGATAATCGTAACGGCCACACCCATCTTGGCAAGTTCAGCGGCCACGGCCAACGAAGAAGGACCTGCACCGATGCACACAACTTTTTTGCCGCACGACGCACCCGCTTCCATCACGCTGATCTTCATCGAGCTTTCCATGCTCATCGCAAACGCCTGAAGATCGCCGATCATAATCGGTTTGTCGATTCCGCAACGACTGCACGCTTTTTCACAAAGACGTTCCTGCGGACAGATCTCGGCACATGACGCACCCAAAATGTTGTTCTGACGAATAATACGCGCAGCACCTTTGAAGTTGCGGAAACGAATCGCACGGATAAAACGGCCAGGATCCGTCCCGGCGGGGCAGTCATGCGTGCAGGGCGCATCGTCACAAAGCAGGCAACGCGTCGCTTCTTCCATCGCAAGACGGATGTTCAAACCTTTTTTAGCCAGTTCACCGTACGGTAACTGTCGTACACTTGTCATGATCCTTCTCCTGTTTATGGGGTATTACAAAAATTTCAGGGCCAAATCCCCTGAAAAAAAAGACGCGTTTTTCTACACCATTACGTATTTCCAAAAAAGCAAAAACTACGCAAAATTTCGTTTATATACCTACATTTGCGCACATTTACGCACACTTTTTTCGGCCTATTTTTGACCTTCAAAACAAATCATTAAATTGTGATATAATGGCGTCGTATAGTTTTGGAGGGGGAAGTCTCCCCCTACGCCGCTATTTTCCCCATGATGCTGCACAGCATCATGGGGAAAATACGCGTCTACCCCTTCGTCTGGGCTTTACCGAGTGATCAAGCGAGATAAAATATGAAGTCGATCCAAGCTGGTTTCAATTTCAACCATTCCCCGTTTAACGAGGATATGCCGACAGCGGAGCTGTCGCTCGAACCGAACTTTCCAGTAGCACCAACACGCGTTGAACTGAGTGCTAACGGCAAACTGGTGCCTGGGCCTCACGAATTGACCCTGACCGGCAAGGCAGCACGTCTCGAAGTGCCCGATGATACCACTTTTTCGCTTCACTTTGCCTGTCACGCCGCGCCATCCGGCTCGTTGTCCCTTGATCGCATTGAACTCGCCTTTGCCAAGCCCCTGCGACTCGTCAACATTTTCACCACGCTCGAAGAAATCAGCTCGTTATTGGCCGATCGACAGGCCCCTGCCCCAGTTGAAGAAAAAAAAGAACTTTTTGACCGCGTCAGAAACAGCGAATTGCTCAATCGTGCATCCGAGTTTTTGGGCAAGACCGCCTCGGATCTAAAAAGCAGCGACAGCCTGCAAAAAGTCAGCGGCTTTTGGAAACAAAACGTGTCTCCCAGTCTTGATAAGCTGACAGAAACGAGGGGATGGAAAAAACTCGTCGAAACCGCCGAAAAAACGAGCGAAAAAGCCGCTGAGATCGGCCCAGCGGCGCTCGAAAAGTCAAAAGCCCTGCTCAATCGAGCCAAAGAACTTGGTGAATCGACGATCGATCGTGCCATCGACGGCGTTCTGGTCACTCAGATCCGAATCGTCGCCATTGAAAAAGAAAGACGTTCGGGCCTAAAAATGGCTTTTTCTGGCAATGTCGTCATGAATGATCGCGTTCGACTGCCCCTCGACGAGGTCGAATTGCCGCGTCTTTTGCTCTCCCGCTTCTCGCCCGAGATCACCAGCCTTTTAAGCCAGTTTTGCGTTTCCCCCGAACAGGGCACGAGCCTCTCACGAACCTTTTTGAGCATGATCGACATGGCGACGGGTGAAGCTAACGCCGATTTTGAAGTCACGCCGTGGGCGCTCAAGTTCTTGACGCGTGGCGACCGGTCATGCCAGATGGCGCTCAACCTGCACCGCGAATGTCAAATTCGTTCGGTCTATACCCTCGGACGAACGGCCAGCGCGCTCACGCTTCAAATGGACGCCGACGTTGCGTGTGATCATCAAAAGACTTTTGCATTCGTCGCCAATGCGATCACGACCGACGAAAAACTCATCGCCTGCGGATCTCAGCTCGATCAGCGAGTCTGGTCTCTGTCTGGCAACGGCAGTGGGCACGATATCGAAGGCTGCCTGCGTCTTCAGCCAGGTTCGCATGTCTATCCCAATGCGTTGACACTGCAAACGCATGACCCAATGGCACGTTTCGACATTACGCTGCCCTTGCTGCTCGATCCGATCTCACTCGATGGCACGATCGAATTTGGTTTGAGTGCTCAAAACTCGGCGCTTTACATCCACGGCGGCGATCTCAAAGCGAGTTGTCATGCCCGCTGGAACCTCGAAGAAGCTTTCCACTTTGACCGAACGCAAACACAGTTCGAGATTTGCGAGGGGCAGTTTGACCTGGCTTGTCACCGCCAGAATTCTGGCGCGATCGAATGTGCTCTGTCGGGCGACCTGGATGTCGCATTTGACCTCGTTTCGAGCGTCAACCCCATTCCAGAATTCAAGCTCTTTGACGAAACGATGTCGCTGAACGCTGCTGGCCGCATTGCACTCGACCTTTTGGCTCGCGTGGAATCCGACGACGACATGCCCTTCCGCGTCACCCTCGACCATTCAAAAGGCAATGCCGAACTCAGGACTTTTGAATGGACACGTGATCGCTACAAGATCGCTTCGACTGCGCCGTTATCGCTCGCGCTGACGCTGCTCAAAGCAGGATTGACGAGCGATGGCCTGACTGAAAGCTCCGTACAGCTCCTCTGGAATGTTGCGGATTCACCCGTGTTGCGCTTCGATTCGGTCGAAACGCCCATTTTGACCGGCGAACTCTGGCAAGGAACGCTCACGGCCGATACATCCGAACAAGGCATCATTGTTTTTAAAGATGGTACGGGCTTTTTTGATCACCACTTCTTTAACGCCATTCTGTATCCTGAACACGAAAAGGAAAAGATCGCCGAATTGCTTGGTCATCAACCTCTCTTAAGCTTTATCGAACGCGTTTTGAAAGATCTGAGCCCTGCGATCGGTTCCAAGCCCCAAGCCTTGGTAGAACGTCTTAAACGCTGTTTTGAACTTTGTCGTGCGCATGGCACGCCGATCGACACCTATCACGTCGTCAGCATGCCAGCGCTGGCACGAATTCTCTCGATTTTGCTTTTTGAGCGCGTGGATGAAGAAGACGAGATCCTGCCGATCCTTAACAAGATCATTCACGCTGAAGGATTTGACCGCTACAAGACAGAAGAATTACTCGATCGGGCTTTCCCGAATGCCGATCTGACACATGCGGGAGCCATTCTGCGTGTCATTTCGAACATTTTGGACGTCATTCCTTACGAAGCGCCTCAAAAAACAGAATGCGAAGCCACCTGTGATGCCATCGCCCCCGGTGCTTCGCTCAACCTCTTGCCGAGTGCCAATCACCTGTACGATCTCGATGTCGTCGGACGTGACGGCATTGAACGCTATTACACCTCTGACCGTCCAAACTACATTGATCATGAAACGACGCGGGCGCGCATTTACCGCTTTGCCGGCGGCTACACGGCTGACCAGCTCGAATGGCTTTTAGCCAATCACGGCGCTGATTTTAGTTCCAACGAGCAACTGCGCCTTAACCGATTGCTCGCGATCAAACGACGCATTCAAAAGCAGGAACCGCGTGAAGGATCCTTTTTGGTTCAGGATTTCAACATTGACTACTTTTTGCAGACCCTGTTGGACGCCGAAAACGAAGCCATGCCGCGGATGCGCGACCTGTCAGGCCTATTGGATGAATACACGAACGATTGTGTCTGCGACGAAGTCACGGACTGTTTTGCCACCTGGTTGACGCCTGAAGACACAGGTCGCTTGTTGGCTGCGTGCATCGTCAGTCGCATTCCCAATCAACTCGTTCAAGTCAACACGACGCGTTTGTTTAATTATATGATCTCACGCGGCCGTTTATATACCCTGGCCACGTTATACGAAGCTGGTGCAGGCAGTAAGCGTATTTTGGCAAGTTTGCTGATGAGCTTGCTCAACGCTGGCCAGGCACTCGTGAAGACCCCGATCGACCGGGTGATGGCGCTCAATGACGTACTGAGTGCCCCCGAGGCACCCATTGTGATTCCAAACCGACAGGATTACTTGCCTGGTGGTCGTCATGCCGCCGACTCGTATTACGAAAAGATCGACCAAGCTGCCGAGGCGATCACCAAACAGGTCTCGATCTATCTTCAGGCCAAATTGCGCATGCAGTCTGAACGCATAGCCTTTACGGAGGCAAAAACACCGAATCAGCCCAAACGTCCACCGTTTGTGGCTCAACGACCAGCCGAAGATGACCTGGCCGAGATCCTTCGCGGCGTTGAAAAAGGCGACCTGGCCGGTCAAAAACTCCTTGCCATGATCCAGTCCGGTGATTTTGACGAAGCCGCGTTCAAACAAGCGGCGCGTTCTGCCGAAAAGTCATACAGCTACGCCTATCGCGTCGCCTCAGCTGTGATCAAAAAATACCCAGCTGCGCTTGAACACCGTGATGTCAAAAGATTTTACGCGCGAACCTATGAAGCGCTCACGATCCAGGTCATCGATCAAAACCTGTTGGATGACGTTGACCAAGTCAGACACTGGTTTGCAGTGCGTTCTGGTATTGCAGCCGACCAAGTTGCTCAGATCAGTCGCGTAGAACGCCGCAAAGCCATTGTCGAAACCTTGTATTATTACGAAAACGAGCGTGTCACCCGGTTGAACGACCCCATGACCTGGCTTGATCTGCGTCCAGCCGCCGGACCAGTCGATCTGACGATCCTTGGCGCCATGGGCGTCATCACCGATGGCAAACAGGGTAAAGAGCTTAACACCGCGTTTGAACGTCTCACCGAAACTCGCCAGATCCGCGTGATCCGCGCTGACACGGGTAACATTAAATCATTGAGTTACAACGCCGATATTCTTCAGCAGGAAATGCGTAAGCTCAACTCGCCGTTCATGCTTTTGGGCTACAGTCAGGGTTGTGCCAACATGATGAGAGCTGAATCAAACATGTTTGCGGGCACACCCAGTGACCGTGCGACACTCGATCATCTTGTCGCACGTCATTTTCTCTTTTCAGCCATGAATGGCTCGGTTCACGCCGCCAACGGGTTTGAAAAGTATCGTCGAACGCTCATCGCCGGTGAAAAAGTGCTCAAATCTTTTTCGGCGGTCACTTCGAACGAGCTGAATGCCCTGCTCTTCACGTTATTGCGAAAATTCCTGGATTCCCCACTGATCACCATGGGACTAAACTCGGTCGAATCGCTTAGCACGGCGGGCTTGCGCTCACTCGCGGTGGATGCCCAGTTCTCACAGAATGTCGTTTCGACCGAAGTGCAAGGTATCATCAAGGAATT
>JAZUKH010000135.1:0-15850 GCA_045643185.1 Myxococcota bacterium
GAAAAACAGGTCATGCCGGCCGCTGGTGAGACGCTTTCAACGTCGCGCGTCGGCAAAAATGGCAAGGTCAAGGTCTCTCACGCCGTTGCGATGCTGTCGCTCGGTAAGGCGTATAGCGCTGACGAGGTCTTCGAATGGATGAAGGACATTCCGTGTGACTTTGTGGCGAGTCCGAAATTGGATGGCTTGTCTTGTTCGCTTCGCTATGACCAAAATGGCGACCTGCTCGTCGCTTCGACCCGCGGTGACGGACAGGAAGGTGACGATATCACGGCGAATGTTCGATATATCGACGATATTCCGAAACACGTGAATGCCCAGAACGTCGAAATTCGCGGCGAAGTTTATATGCCGCTGACGTCGTTCAAGAAATTCGGCGAAGCCGTGATGAGCCCGCGAAATCTCGCGGTGGGTGGCCTAAAACAAAAGGATCCCGCTGAGACCGCGCATTATGGACTGAGCTTTTTTGGCTACGAAATGTTTGGTGAGAGCTTCCAAACCGAGATGGAGAAGCTTGAGCGCATTCATGCGCTGGGTTTCAGAGACGTGCAGCATGAACTCGTTCGCCACGACGGCGTCAATACGCTGGTGACGCTTGGGGATTACATCGTGCGCATGCTCGAACAACGCTCTGACTGGGATTTTGACGCGGACGGGCTCGTGTTTAAGGCGAACGACGTTGCGGTACAAAAAAAACAAGGTTTTACGGCGCACCACCCTAAACACTCGATCGCGTTCAAATTCCAAGGCGATGAAGGTGAAACGACGTTGCGCAGCGTCGACTGGCAGGTCGCTAAGTCTGGCATTATCACGCCGGTTGCGAACTTCGACACGATCGTACTGTCAGGTGCAGCGATTCAGCGCGCGACGCTCGTTCACGCTGGCCACGTTGAAACGTTTCCCAAAGACGGCGGTTTTACGCACCTTAAACTTGGTTCGCGCGTTTGCGTGTCGCGACGCGGTGGGGTGATCCCGTGTCTCGAGCGTGTCATCAGTGAACCTGAGAATGCTGAGTTGGTCGAGATCCCAAAAGTCTGTCCTTCGTGCGGCGCGCCGACGATCCTAAAAGAGTCGGAAACTAAAGCCCGAGAGGACAAGATCAAGTATCTGTATTGTTCGGATCCGGAGAATTGTCCGTCGATGGGACAAGCTTTGATCGAAAATTACACGAAAACCATTAACTGCCTCGGTTTTGGCGAAAAGATCATTGAGGCGCTCTTTGCCGAAAAACTCGTGACGACGCCTGCTGACCTTTACCGCTTATCCGTGGTCGACATCGCGCTCGCCATTGCTCAAACCAAGACCGATCGCGCGTCAGGCGAGGTCGATCTTTCGGCGCTTTTGCCTCAAAAGCTTTACGATTCGATCCAGTCATCTCGCACCATGACGCTGGCTCAGTTCCTTGAGGCATTGTCGATTCCTAATTTGGGGCGAGAGATGAGCCGCCTGCTTGAAAAGAAATTTCGTACACTTGCGGCGCTCCGTCAGGCTTCGCTCGAGGAAATATGTAATCAGATCTATAGTGAAGCTCAGTCTAAGCCGAAGGAAACTGAGACGATGCGTAATTTTGCCATGACTATTTTTGGCAAGATCCATGATGCCGTCGTGCAAGCTAACGAGGATATGCGTGGTTGGCTTGCCCGCTGTGTGTTGCCCAAAAACAAGCATGGTTTCATTCAGCCGTTGATCGATGCATTCAAGTCGATCGAAGGGCTAAAAAATGCGTCGCTCGAGGAGATCACACATTGTTTGGACAGCGTTCAGCAGCCAAAGAATGGCAAAAAGGCGCTTTCGATCCATAACGGACTGTTTCAGCGCCGTGCGCTGATCGACGACTTGTGCCAATATGTGACGATCATTGAGCCTGATGAAACGACAAACACGGCCCCCGCTGGTCCGTTTTCGGGCATGTCGTTCCTCTTCACTGGGACGCTCGAATCCATGAAGCGCGAAGAGGCACAAAAGCGCGTCGAAGCGCTCGGTGGGACGGCCGCCAACTCCGTGACCAAGACGCTGTCTGTGCTCGTCGCCACGAATAACACCAGCACCAAGTGGAAAAAAGCCGAAGATCTCAATGCCAAAGGCGTCGCGAACATCCAGTTGTGGACCGAAGACAGGTTTCTTGAGGAACTTCAGAAGGTGACTTTGAACTGATCCGTGTGAAACCTGTTGAGACGTCCGGCCCTGTTGAGACGTCCGACCCTGTTGAGACGTGCGGTTCGCCCGTCTCAACAGAAAAGATCACGCACGACTCCCGATGTAGAGCAGAACCATGCTGAGCAAGATGAGTCCGAGATCAAAAGCTTTGGCCCGGAGGTTCTTTTCTTTGAGGACAAGGGCGGCGAAGGTGAACGAGACGAGGACGCTGCCGCGGCGCACCATCGAGACGACCGAGATCATGGCGCCATCGAGGCTCAGCGCGTAGAGGTAAACAAAATCGGCGAGTGATAGAAAAACCGAGATGCCGAGAATGCACCAGGTCCAGCGAAAGGGCTGTTTGGCGCGGTGTGGCAGCCACAAAATGAGTCCCATGAGTCCCATGAGAAGTGCCTGGTAGAAATTATAATAGGTTTGCACGGCCATGCGGTCGAGGCCGAGGCCCACGGTGGGCGACATCAAAAACTTGTCGTAGAGACCGGCGCAGGCGCCAAACAGAATGCCGGCGCCGACGCAGTAGATCCAGCGATTGTGTGAAAACTGGATGCCTTCTTTTTTTCCGCTGCGACTGAGCAGGTAGAGCGACACGATGGCGGTCAGCACGCCAGCCCATTGCCACAGGTTGAGCACTTCGCCAAAGATGAAGATCGCGCCGACGAGCACGAGTACCGGGCGCGTCGCCTGCATCGGGCCGACCAGCGACAACGGCAGGTGTTTTACGCCGATGTAGGCGAAGAACCACGACGCCAGCACGATCGCCGACTTGATGAAAATGTAACCCTGGGTCGCCCAGTCGGTCGTGCCTACGAACAGCAGGTCGCCTGGTTCGAAGGTGCCCGTGCGGGACAACACCAAAAAGGGCAGAAAGATGAGGCTTGAAAAAACCGTGTTAAAAAATAAAACTGGAATGACGGCGTTTTCACGCACCGACCGCTTTTTGAAAATATCGTAGCCGCCCAGCAGGGCGGCCGAAAGAAAGGCAAACGTTAACCACATGGTTGATCTGCAGGCTCATTCGTTGAGCCATAACCTGATGAATAGGGACGTGACGGCACGCGTCACGTGTTGGGGAGAATACCAAAATGTCTGAATATGACTTAGTTTTGCGCTGGAACGGCGCGCCGGTCGACTGCCACTGCCACGTGTCGTGTGCGTTTGACGGTCGTTGCCACGTTTTTCACTTCGTTGTGGACGAATCGACGGCGTGTTTTCGTCTTGAACACCGTCACGACGGCGACGCCTGCTGGCAGGATAGCTGCGTCGAGGTCTTTTTACAATCAGGTGCCGATCCAACGCAATACTTCAATTTTGAATGCAACGCCGGTGGCGCGATCCTGGCCGAGTGTGGGGTAGGGCGTGCTGACCGGCGTCGCTTTGAACCTGACGAATACGCGAAGATCGCGCGTCGCGCCGTCATTCGACAGCAAAACGCGTCGCGTGTGTCGTGGGAACTCACCGTGTGGATTCCTGACGAACTCATTGGGCGTCCGGCAAAACTCGTCGGAAACCTTTACAAGTGTGCGTCCAATGCGGCTTGTCCGCACTATCTCAGCTTGTTTCCGATCGAAGCACCCAAACCCGATTTTCATCGCCCGGAAGCCTTTCGAGAGATCTTGGCCTAGTTTGCCGGGGCGTCTGCCCCGGACTTTAAAGCCGCCGTATTTCGGGCACGAAATAGGCGGCTGCGCAGGCGTATTTTCGCAGAAAATAGCCTGCGCCCTTCCAAAAAATGAAATAGCTAAAAACACCGAATTTTATTCAGATAATGCGAAGTTCATGAAAGTTTCTTTGGAAAGTCATGTAAAAACGGTCAAAATTCGCTAAATGGTTGAATATTAAGCGGTTATGAATAGATAATTTTTGACAGACGGGTAAAATTTGCGTAGAAATCGCTCGAAAACGCGATGAAAATTGCGCTTTTTTTGACTTTGAATTGTATCAATTTTGTAGAAAATTCAAAATTGATACAATTGAACGGCTGTTTTGGGGCGGCGGACGAGGAACGACGACGCGAAAACGGACGACGGTGAAGACCGAACGGCGCAAAAGTTTTCCAAACAGCTCTGCAGGCCACGAACGGGAAGGAAGGTTGATTATGGGAGAAAGAAAAAAGACAGTTTTGCTCGTTGAAGATGACGTCAAACTCGCCGAAAACGTGAAAGAATATCTCGAAATGAATCAGTTCAGCGTGAGCATCGAGCACGACGGTGGGGAAGCCGTGGAGCGCATTTTGAAAGAACGTCCGGATGTTCTTTTGCTCGACATCATGCTTCCGAATAAAAACGGCATCGATATTTGCCGCGAAGTTCGCTCGGAGTTTCCGAACCCGATTTTGATCGTGACGGCGCGCGACGACGAGGTCGATGAGATCGTGTCGATTGAGATCGGGGCCGACGATTACATCACGAAACCGATCAAACCACGCATTTTGCTCGCCCGTATCAGTAACCAGATGCGTCATTATGAAAAAATGGCGACGGGCAGCAGTCAACCGGTGATGCCGCTGATCACCTCGTCGGATTCCGGCAGCCTGCAGTTGGATGCGCAACGCCGCGTTGCCTTGGTTGACGGCAGGGCTGTGAATCTGACCAGCTGCGAGTTTGATCTGCTCAACTATTTCTTCTCGAATCAGGGTGTGATCTTGACGCGTGAAGAGATCTATCGCCAGATGCGCGGCATTGAATGGGATGGGGCGGATCGCTCCATTGACCTGCGCGTGTCGCGTCTTCGCTCGACGATCGGGGATAACGGCAAGTCGCCGCGCTTTATTAAGAGCGTGCGTGGGACTGGTTACATGCTCGTTGCTCAGCAGAGCAAAGACTAAAAATACGATGTTTTTGAGACATTAAACCGTTTTGGGGCGCTCGGAGCGCCCCTTTTCTGTCTTTGTTGGCGCTGAGTCACGAGGCGAGGCATAGATTTATGAATGTTGTGAAAAAGCAATCCACGGGGTTCATGCTGAGGACGTTTTTGGCGATTTTGGTCGCATTTTGCCTAATGCTGGTCGTGCTCGTGGCCATGGCGAGGCCGGTCATGCGGACGCCCGATATGATGACGCACATGAGCGTCGACTGGGTTCAGGATATGCTGAACGCGTCGGTCAAAGGCATGACTGAGGGCGAGATCCGAAATTATTTGGCGTCCCTGGAGGAACCGGCGTTTCAGGATGCGGATGTGATTCCCAATTCGTTGACGATTCCTCAACTTGAGATACGATATGGCGTGCATCTCTTTGAATTTGAAGAGAATTGTATTTTAAATCG
Organism: Myxococcota bacterium; assembly: GCA_045643185.1. GTDB lineage: Bacteria > Myxococcota_A > Bradymonadia > UBA4248 > UBA4248 > RGIG464. The sequence continues at coordinate 5,421 of JAZUKH010000135.1, forward strand.
CGAAGCAGTGGTCGTTGGTGATCGTCGTTTTCACCGCAAGGATGATGCGTCCTCGCTGAAATCTGGCAAGCATTTCGATGAGCAGCAAAATTCGTGGTTTCCCTCGCTTCGTGGCATCGGCGAGTGGCTTTTGATGGAGGCTCAGCCTCCGCGTCGGCCTAAAGATGGCGTGTCGGGTGAAGGCGATGGACGGATGGCGTTCGGCAGCGCAGATCTCAGACGTGGCAACGATCGGCGACCTGATGGTTTCGTTCGTCCGTCGGAAGGCGTGTGCTTTGCAGCCGGTCAATGTATCTCGTTCAGACCGCATCCGCCCAGACCGGGTGAGTTTGATCCGCCGTATGCGTTAGTGCGACGTCCCGCTGGGGATCGTCAGCCCAGGTTTGAACGTCCCCCCGGGCCGCCAGAACTCGCCGGTATGCGCGGCAAGAACCTGAACGAGCGCGCGCTCTTCGAGGCACGCGTAAAACCAGATCGCCGGCCCATGACGCGTGCGTCTTACCTGTTTGTGCCGCTCGTCGAGCAGGACCTTCTTGTCGTCGCGCACTTCACTCAGGATGACCGGCCGCTCATCGCGCCGCAGTCGATCGTGGTCGGTGCCGTTTTGTCGCTGCTCATCATGATGCTCACCGCGCTATTCCTGATCTTGCCCACGATCCTGCGCCTGCACCGCTATGAGTTGATCTGCAAACGCGTGTCACACGGCGACTTTCACGCGCGCTGCGACGAAAAACGCAACGACACGCTCGGTGTGCTGGCTCACCACATCGACGAAATGACCACGGCGAACCTCAATCATTTTGAGCAGCAAAAAAGCTTGTTGCAGGCTGTCGCGCACGAGATGCGCACGCCGCTCTCGCGCATTCGGTTTTCGCTCGAAATGCTCAACATCGCGGAAGATGACGAAAAAAGTCTCGCCCGTCTCGATTCGATCGACGAAGACCTGACTGAAGTCGACTCGCTGATCAAGGAACTGAGTTATTTCAACTACGTCGACGCCGGGAACGGGCGCCAGCATTTCGAAGAAAACGACGTGGGACGCATGATCGATATGACGATCGACAAGGCAGCGCCGTCGCTCCAAAAATTCGCGGTCTCGGTCGAGGGTCTCACCGACGACATGACGATCGAGGCCGATGCGACGGCTTTCCGCCGCGTCATCGGCAACCTCATCGGCAATGCCGTGCGGTATGCCAAAGAAAAAATTACGATCCGCGTCCGACTCGACGGGGCGATGCTTGAGGTCGCCGTCGAAGATGATGGCCCGGGCATACCGGTCGAGAGCCGTCAGGAGGTCTTTGAACCTTTCGCTTCGGTCGACAAGGCACGAAACAAGGCACATTCCGGCTTTGGACTCGGGCTCGCCATCGCGAGCCGTATCATGAAGGTTCACGAGGGATCCATCACCATCGAAGATTCGGAACTCGGCGGATGTCGAATGGTCACAAAGTGGCCTGTAAAGCATTCCGTCTCTTGACAAATGATATTGAATGGAACATCATAATGCCCGCCTTTTGGCGGGCTTTTTTGTGGCGATAAATACGCTGCTCAGGACATCATGAACCGAGATTCTGAATGATTCAGAAGCACTTTGTTGTCAGACGTGGCTGATGGGCCATGTGCTGGCCGGCCATGAGTGTCCGTGCGCGACCTGTTTGTCGTTTCATAAAGACCTGTAAAGAATAAAGAATTAAGTGATATGATTCAAAGGATCCGTCAGTGAACTGCGTACCTCGTAAAGTGCTGTTTTGTGCTTGAGGGTGTTACAGAACCGACGGGCGATTGAATATTAGGTTGGATCTTTAAACGGAGTCGTTATCGGCTTTGGCTTAAAGGTCTGTGTATGGATTATTGTTGCGTCCGCATGTCGTCAGAGCATGGCGTTTTGACGAAGTACGGACTTTTACACGAAGGGAAGAAAATGCAGGACACAGACACCGCTTCGCGTGTGAATGCGATCATCGAACGCATCGGGCGTAAGCCCTCCATGCTCGTTCCCGTGCTTCAGGCTGCACAGGAAGAGTTCAAGTATCTGCCTCAGGATGTCATGGCATTGATCGCCGAAGGTCTCGGCGTGCCGGCCTCCAAAGTTTATGGCGTCGCTACGTTTTATGCTCACTTTACCCTTGAACCCAAAGGCAAATACGTCGTTCGCTGCTGCGATGGTACCGCTTGCCACGTTAAAGGTTCCATGGGCGTTATGGCTGCTGTTCGTGAGCATCTGGGCCTCAAAGAAGGCGAAAAGACCACCAAAGACGGTATGTTCTCATTTGAGACCGTTTCCTGCCTTGGTGCTTGTGGTCTTGCGCCGGTCATGGTCATCGGTGATACCGTCCATGGCCAGTCCACACCTGCGAATGCCGTTGAATTCGTCAAATCCGTCGCCGACAGCGACAAGTAGGAGGTTTGATTTATGACTACAAATGCGAAAACTCTCGAGATGATCGCTGAGGCGTATCGCGCTAAAGCTGCCAAAATCGACCGCCGCGTCATTGTTTGCGCTGGTACCGGTTGCCTCGCCAACGGCTCCCAGGCCGTGCGTGACCGCATCATCGACTGCGCCAAAAAAGAAGGTTTGAACGTCGTCGTTGAACTCAGCGATGAGATCCCTGTCACGGCAGGCGTTCAGACGATTTATTCGTCCGGTTCCGGCTGCCAGGGCTTCTGCCAGCAGGGCCCGCTCGTCACCATCGAGCCCGATGGCATCCTTTATTGCAAGGTAAAAGCCGATGACGCCGAAGAAATCGTGAAAGAGACCCTCATTGGCCACAAAACGATCGATCGTCTGCTCTACCTCGACCCTGAAAACAAACAGCGTTTCAAAGGCCAGAAAGAGATTCCTTTCTATACGCGTCAGCAGCGTACCGTCCTCGCTGAATGCGGTCTGATCGAACCTCACTCCATTGATGAATACATCGCCAATGGCGGTTATGCCCAGGCTCGTAAAGCATTCACGGAAATGACGCCGAAAGAAGTCTGCGACGTCGTTTTGGCCTCCGGTCTTCGTGGCCGTGGCGGCGGTGGCTTCCCCACCGGCCGTAAATGGGCTGCCGCACTCGTCGAAAATGGCCCCAAAAAATACGTCATCTGCAACGCCGACGAAGGCGATCCGGGTGCATTCATGGATCGTTCGCTCATGGAAGGCGACCCGCACCGCGTCATCGAAGGTATGATGATCGCTGCTCGCGGTATCGGTGCTGACGAAGGTTATATGTACGTCCGTGCCGAATATCCCCTCGCCGTTCAGCGCGTCCGCAAAGCGGTTGCTGATGCTATGGCCGCAGGCGTCCTCGGCGACAATATCTTCGGTACCGATCACTCGTTCCGCATCACGATCATGGAAGGCGCTGGCGCCTTCGTCTGCGGCGAAGAAACGGCCCTCATGGCCTCCATCGAAGGTAGCCGTGGTATGCCGAAACCCAAACCGCCTTTCCCTGCTCAGAAAGGTCTCTATGGCGTTCCGACCATCATCAACAACGTCGAAACCCTCGGCACCGTGCCCCTCGTCATTCGCGATGGCGCAGAAGGCTATCGTAAATGCGGTACCGAAATGAGCCCCGGCACCAAGACCTTCGCCCTCACCGGTCACGTTCAGAACACCGGCTTGATCGAAGTTCCGTTCGGCTCCACGCTCCGTAAGATCGTTTACGAGATCGGTGAAGGCGTCACGAACGATGACGGCTCCGTTTCGAAAGAAGGATTCAAATCCGTTCAGATCGGTGGTCCTTCCGGCGGCTGCCTCACGCCCGATCTGCTCGATCTCCCCATCGATTTCGACAGCCTCAAACAGTACGGCGCTATCGTCGGTTCCGGCGGTCTCGTCGTCATGAACCAGCAGACCTGCATGGTCCAGGTCGCCCGCTTCTTCATGCAGTTCACCCAGAACGAATCCTGCGGTAAATGCGTCCTCTGCCGCGAAGGTACGAAGCAGATGCTCGTCCTCATGGACAAGATCATCGATGGTGAAGCGACGGTCGAAGATGTCAACGTCCTCGAAGAACTCGCTCACGCGATTCAGAAAGGTTCGCTCTGCGCCCTCGGTAAAACCGCTCCGAACCCCGTTCTCTCCGTCCTCAAGCTCTTCCGCGAAGAACTTATGGAACACGTCGTCGACAAAAAATGCCGTACGCACAAATGCGCCAAGCTTTCTCCGTTCCAGATCAACCCCGACAAATGTAAGGGTTGCACCATGTGCGCGAAGAAATGTCCGGTGGGTGCCATCTCCGGCACGCTCAAACAGCCGCACCACATCGACGAATCTGTCTGTATCAAATGCGGTGCCTGCAAAGCTAATTGTAAATTCGGCGCTGTCGAAGGAGGCTAATAGTTATGGAAAAGAAATATCTTACAATTGACGGCCGTCAGTACGAAATCAAAGGAGAACGCAACGTCCTTCAGCTCGCTCGTAATAACGGCATCGATATCCCCTCACTCTGCTATCATCCGAGCCTGTCCATCTTTGGCGCGTGCCGTATGTGCCTCGTCGAAGTGGATGGCATGGGCACCGTTTCCAGCTGCACCCTCGCTCCGCGCGAAGGCATGGTGATCAAAACCTCGACGGATGCACTCCGCTCGATGCGCAAGATCACGTTGCAGTTGCTCCTCGCTAACCACGATGCTGACTGCCCCACCTGCCCGAAGAGCGGCAACTGCCGTCTGCAGCAGCTCGCCCAGCGTTACGGTGTCAAGACCAATCCGTACAAAAAACTTCGCGAAAAAGGCGGCATCGATTGCTCAAGCCCCTCGCTCGTCCGCGATCCTGCCAAGTGCATCCTCTGCGGTAACTGCGTCCGCGCTTGCCGTGAATTCCAGGGCATCGGCGCCATCGACTTCTCGGGACGTGGTCACAACTCCCGCGTTATCCCCGCTTTCGGTCTGCCCCTCGGCACCACCGATTGCGTTAACTGCGGTCAGTGCGCAAGCGTCTGCCCCGTCGGCGCGATCTACAGCCACAGCTACAATGAAAAGATCTGGTCCGCCATCAACGATCCTAACAAAGTCGTCGTCGCTCAGATCGCTCCGGCTGTCCGCGTCGCTCTCGGCGAAGAATTCGGCCTCAAAGCCGGTACCAACGTCATGGGCAAAATGGTCGCTGCCATGAAACGCATCGGTTTCGACGCTGTTTATGACACCTCCCTCGCCGCCGACCTTACCACCAAAGAAGAAGCGACCGAAATCATCGGACGCATCCAGAATGGCGGTAAACTCCCTGTCTTCACGTCTTGCTGCCCCGCTTGGGTCAAATACGCCGAAGAATATCAGGTCGACGTCCTCGACAACCTCTCTTCCTGCAAATCTCCGCAGGAAATGATGGCTGCCGTCTTCCGCAAAGTCCTCCCCGGCCAGTTCAACAAAGATCCCAAAGACATCGTCGTCGTTTCCGTCATGCCTTGCACCGCCAAGAAATTCGAAGTCGGTCGCGATGAATTCAAACACGATGGTATCCAGGACATCGATATCTCCATGACCACCGTCGAACTCGCCGACATGATCAAGGAAGCTGGTATCGACTTCAATAGCCTCGAAGACGTGGCTTGCGACAATCCGTTCGGTTCCGAACCCGGCTCTGGCGTCATCTTTGGCGCGACCGGCGGTGTTACCGAAGCCGTTCTCCGCTTCGCCGCTGAAAAGCTCACTGGCAAACGTCCGGAAGATCTCAACTTCACGGCCGTTCGTGGCGCCGATGGCATCCGCGAAGTCTCCGTCTCCGTCGCTGGCATCACCCTCAATCTCTGCCAGGTCTTCGGACTCGCAAATGTCGCCAAAGTCATTAGCGACATCAAGTCCGGTGCCAAGCAGTATCACGTTGTCGAAGTCATGGCTTGCCCCAATGGCTGCGTCAACGGTGGTGGTCAGCCCTTCACGCTCTGCCCCGACGTTACCGTTCCTGCCCGTACGGCTGGCATCTACAAACACGACGCCGAACTCGAAGTTCGTACGCCGTGCGCCAACGATGAAGTCGATGGCATCTACAAAATGATCGGCAGCACCGGCATCGGCGATCACGTCGCCCATGAACTGCTCCACACCCACTATCATGCTCGCGATAAATTCACCAAGTAATTTGGTCGTCGCGTAATGCATAAAGCCCGGTCTGGTTATACGGATCGGGCTTTTTTTTTGATTTGGGAGGGGGCAGACGCCCCCTACGCGGCTATTGGCTTTGCCAATACGCCGCTACCCCCACGCCTGGCAGGGCCTTAATAAGTGCTGATAAGCTTTGTCTGAAAAGATGCACGGTCCGCATGTCTCAACAAAATCTCAGCCGAGCTAAATAAAGACTATAAGCGCATGAACGCAAAGCGTTCGAAGCCCAGTGGCTTCATGATAGCTTTGTATATAAGCTAACGTGTGCTTACGCGGCTGGAGTTAACGTGTGCTTACGCGGCTGGAAGCCGCTGACTTGAATAACCCCGTCCGTCGAAGCCGTAGGCGAGACGGGCGGGGCACGCGATATCCCTCACCCACTATTTTGCTCGCGCGCCTTCGTTCGGCATTATGAGAAAAGACGGGACCATGGCTCTCGATTTCGGATATTATGAATTCCCGGAATTTCGTATTTTCAAGCATCATGATTATGACAGATTGGATCTGCGTTCGCAAGAATGTGTCCAATTGTGGGCGTTTACGTATAGTAGTTCTGTGCCAATTAATCTGTTTCCTGACGATCGCATTCTCATTCAGTCGCCTGAAACAGGCAGAATCGGCGTCGTGAATTCAAAAGGTGAAGTGATCGTAGAACCCAATTATCTCGCGATCGCTTCTTATGAGAATAAAGCAACGGTTGCCATTGATGAAGAAGGTTTCTGGGGAACCATGGACCTTCAGGGAAATTTCAAGCGTGATCCGTATCGTTTTATGAATCTACGAAATGATTTAGGCGGGTACATCTTTACGATGAATTGCATCCCGTATTCGTATAAAGATGATTACAGATATAGAAAGCTAAATAAGACCATGGCTTTTGCTTCGGAAGTCGTGCTTGATCCTAAAGATGATAGCGTTTGTAAGGAAGAGTTGTCCCCAGCACAAGCGGGGTTATTGAATTCAAAAGAAGCTGTGATTTTAGAATCCATATATGACCATGTACTTGTCTACAATACTGGTGATACACGTATCGGACACTATATTATGCCTCAAAAAGATGGTAAAATCGCTGTATTTTTGTTAAATGGAGAGTATGATACAAAACCGGTGACGGATTTCGTTTATGACTCTGGTAGTTTTGTTAATGAAGATTCGATCAAAGTTTATAAGGATGGATTAGTTGGACTGATCTATAAAGGCATCGAAGTCTATCCGCCGATGTTCCAGACGATTGGTGATTTCGATAACGAAGGCATGGCCATGGCGAGTATGCCTGGGTGGAGTGGTAAGATCTTTTTGAGTCGAGAACACGAAAAAGCATATTATCAAAGGCATGCCCCAAAACATCCGATGACGCCGCCGCCTATGCCTCGTAGGGAAGGACAGCCTCATTTGAGGTCGTTTGGAAAGTAGCATCCAGTTTAACGACGCTTAAACGCCATAGTCCGGCTATGAACGAAACGCTTGAATACTATCAAAACAATGCTCAAGCATTTGTAGAACAGACACAAAACGTCGATTTTAGCCCTTGGCAACGACGTTTTGTGTCTCGGTTGCGTCAAGGCGCCAGGATCCTTGATCTTGGATGTGGGTCAGGGCGTGACACGCGTTGGTTTCTTGAGCACGGGTTTGACGTCGAGGCGATGGACGGGTGCCCCGCATTGTGTGAGATCGCTTCGGCGTATTGCGGCATACCGGTCACTTGTCAGATGTTTGAACAAGTCGATGCCGTCGAGCAATACGACGGCATTTGGGCCTGTGCCTCACTTTTGCACCTGACGCCGGATGCGTTTGACCTCGTCATGACTCGCCTTGTACGTGCGCTCAAAAATGGAGCTTGCCTTTATATGTCCTTCAAATACGGACGCTTTTGTGGCATACGAAATGAGCGATATTTTCGGGATATGGACGAGACTTTGTTCCAGGAATGGCTAAAAACTTGTCCTGATTTGACATTGGACACGATGGAGATTACGCGTGACGTGCGACCGGAACGAAGTGACGAAAAATGGCTGAACCTCTTTTTGACAAAATTGGCATCCCGCTGACCGATGTCATGACAGGAGACGACGATGCCACGCGTTTCCTCTATTATCAGCTCAAAATGAGCATGGAAAAGGCCGAGCGCATCGACATGATCACGTCGTTTTTGATGGAATCGGGCGTTAAGGTCATTTTGGAGGACCTGAAACGCGCGGCTTCAAGACACGTGCCGATCCGTATTCTGACAGGCAATTACCTCGGCATTACTGAACCGTCCGCACTCTTTTTATTGCGAAAAGAACTCGGGGATCGCATTGAACTTCGGTTTTATGAAGATCAAAACCGCGTCTTTCATCCAAAATCTTATTTCTTTTATTATGAAGATTATAGCGAGATCTTTATTGGATCGTCGAATTTGTCGAAAAGTGCTTTGACATCGGGCATTGAATGGAATTACAGACTGACCAGTCGACAGGATGAAATTAACGTGGCGCTGTTTCAGGCGACCTTTGAGGACCTGTTTGAAAAACGCGCCGTGGACATTGATGACGAGGTCTTGCAGCAATATGCCAGGAATTGGCGGCGTCCGAATGTCTTCAAAGATCTGAATGTGTTTGCGCAGACGCATGAACAAAAGGTCGAAGATCTGGTCACGCCACGTGGCGTTCAAATCGAGGCTCTTTATGCACTGAATGCGACGCGATTGGATGGCGCAGATCGCGCACTCATTCAGGCGGCGACCGGGGCTGGTAAAACCTATATCGCGGCTTTTGACGCTGCACAATTTGAACGGATCCTTTTTGTAGCGCCCCGTGAGGAATTGCTGGAACAAGCGATACGAGCCTTTTATAAGGTTCGTCATGAAAGACCAGATGTCGGGCGCTTCTACGGCAATTATTATGAGACCGATCACGCGATCACTTTTGCAACCGCAGCCAAGTTGGGCAAGGATAAATACCTTTGCGATGCGTTCTTTCGAAAAGACCAATTTGATTACATCATTTTAGATGAATGTCATCATGCCGTGACGCCACAATATCGACGTATCGCAAGTTATTTTGAACCGAAGTTTTTGTTGGGCATGACCGCAACGCCTGAGCGACTGGATGGCAAAAACGTCTACGAGATCTTTAATTATAATGCCGTTTATGAATTGTCGCTCAAAACAGCGATCAATCAGGGTGTCTTGGTGCCATTCCGATATTATGGCATTTATGATGATACAGATTATTCAAACATTCACCTCATGAATGGACATTACGATGTGCAAGAATTGAATGCTTCCTATATCGGAAATGCAAAACGTGATGATCTGATCTATAAATACTACATGAAATATGGCTCCAGGCGGGCAATGGGCTTTTGTTGCAGTCGACAGCATGCATTAAAAATGGCGGAAGCTTTTAATCAACGCGGGATTCCGAGTGCTGCAGTCTATAGCGGTGACGAAGCTGGTCAAGCCATGGATAGGGGTGAAGCACTGGATCGGTTAAAAACAGGTGCCCTGCGCGTCATCTTTTCGGTTGATATGTTCAACGAGGGCGTCGATGTGCCGGCGCTCGACATGGTGATGTTTTTGAGGCCGACCGAGTCGCCTGTGGTGTATTTGCAGCAACTAGGACGTGGTTTGCGTGTTGATGAAGGTAAAAAGTATCTGTGTGTCCTCGACTTCATTGGGAATTATCAACACGCGAATTTGATGCCTTATTTGTTGAGCGAAACGCCAAAAACGCGCCCAACAAAGGCACATGCCTTTAACCAGCTCGATTGGCCGGACGATTGTCTAGTCGATTTTGACGTGCGTTTGCTAGACATGTTCGAACGCATGGAAGAACAAAATCGTCGTTTAACTGATCGCATTGCGGCAGACTTCGTGCGCGTTCAGACGGCACTGGGACATCGCCCCACGCGTTTCGAATGGTTTACCGAGATGGCACCAGACCTTTATGCGCTCTGCCTCGCCCATTCAAAAGACAACCCGTTTCGGCATTACCTCGCTTATTTGAATCAGCAAAATTGGCTTATGCCAAACGAAAAGGCACTCGTTGACACGCCTGCCTGGGATTTTTTGGAGTGCCTTGAGTCGACTGACATGACCCGTGTCTACAAAATGCCTGTGCTCTATGCATTTTTGCATGATGGCAAGCTTCGTCAAGGTGTATCCGCCGTTCAGCTGCTCGAGGCTTGGAAGCGCTTTTTCGCTCAAAATGCCAACTGGAAAGACCTGCCTCACATCGTGTCCTACGACGCCTATTGCGCCATTCCCGACAAGCAACACCTTGCCAATATTCTCAAAAACCCCGTTCATTTTCTTCGGAAATCATCGTGAGCGTTCTTCCAGGACAATGAAGACTATCCCA
>JAZUKH010000136.1:0-6610 GCA_045643185.1 Myxococcota bacterium
AGCTCTTTTGCGTCGATGGTACTGCGTGGGTGACTGCGTGGGAGAGTAGAACGTCGCCGGCTTTTTTTTATTTTTTTCGGCATCTACTTCGTCAACATCGTCGAAATACTCGTGTAAACGTGAAATCTTCGTTGCGACGTGCGGTCTGATTTATGGAGACGTGCGGGCCGCACGTCTCTACGAGGCTCGAAACAATTATAACCGTCGTTTTTGACTTTCGAATTTCGGCATCTACTTCGTTCGACTTTGTCGAAATTCTTGTGTAGACGTGCGATTCGCACGTCTACACTTGTGACCCATATCAGCCTGCTTGCCTTCGGCTTCGCTACAGCTGAGATTTTGAGTTTTTGACCAGATATAGCATCCTGGGTTGAGAGGTTACGACGGTTCGTGCATGTCGTGGTCTGGTGCTGGTATTGGATATTCGATTGTGATATATACGCGCGCGATTTCTGTAGGCCGTTTTCGCTTGCAGAACTGCGATTCTTTACAGAAAGGGAGTAATATGAAAATCGCTTATATATTTGATCAGATTATGCCGAGTGTTGTGACAGAATCAATGCAGCCGGTCAATGTGCTGTCCGGTTTGGCAAATATTGGTTGTGATTGTACGTTGTTTTTGCCTGCCTCGAATGAGAATGAACTTCCGACGGCGGAAGAAATTATGAAATACTATAATGTTGAGGGAAAGTTTAAAGTTGAAAATGTTCATTCAATTTATCCTGGTCCCCGCATGCCTCAGAAAATTATCCATCCGCTTGTCTGTGCCACGCTTCTTCGCAAAAAATTGCAGAAATTCGATGCTGTATATTCGCGTAATATTCCTGCTGTCTATGCTGCATTGCTTGCAGGCGTTCCGGCTGTTTTAGATACATATCGTCCTTGGCCTGAACAATATCATCAAGCTGTTGTTCCATTCGTCAGAACGCTTTTCAGATCACGCAACTTTATCGGTATGACGACGCATTCTGAATATGTTCGTCAGTCGTTTCTTCGCATTGGTTTTGATCCTGAACGCATTTGTACGGCCCATAATGGTTATGTTAAATCCCATTATGAGCCTGTTCTTTCAAAAGAAGAAGCTCGTGTCAAACTTGGTTTGCCTTTGGATGCCAAGATCGTGACGTATTCCGGGCGTTTTGATATGAAAAAAGGCCTTGATCATCTTCTTCAGCTCGCGCAAGCTCGTCCAGACGTTACATTTGTTTGCATTGGCGGCGGTTATGATGTCAGCGACGTGACGACCTTTGAAGTCGAAGCTAAAAAATTGCCGAATTGCATATTAACCGGATGGATGAAATACAATAAGATCCCTGAATATCTTTATGCCTCCGATGTTTTGATGATTCCTCCCTCGTTGGGGCCGCTCAAAAAAGCTGGTCACACAGTGCTTCCAATTAAGGTTTATAATTATTTGGCTGCGGGCAGGGCAATCTATGCACCTAAGTCACCTGATACAAGCGAGATCCTTGAACATGGTCGCAATGCCTGGTTGGTCGAACCCGATAATAAGGAGGCTGAACTGACTGGGTTTAATCAGTTGCTTGACGATGATGCACTCATGGCGCGTCTCGGTGACGGGGCTGCTGAAGATGCTAAACATCTCACGTGGGAAGCACGCGCTGAAGTGTTGTGCAACTTTATTCAAAGAAGACTCGCCGCTAATTCGTAAGGCTGTATTCAATCGGGTAAATTCATTCTGCGTTGTGTTAGATCCGGCGCTGTTTCGTGATTTACCCGGTTTTCGTCAAATAGAGTATTCATGTCTCATCTTCTGCTTTTCGGAATTAGTTTTATCGCCTGGTTGATCGATATCGCGCTTCAGGCTGTTTACTATTTTGGCATGAGTCCGTTTGGCGCGGAAAATTATGGAAGCGATGCGGCTCTGTTTTATGTCCCAGCGCTTTATTATTCGGCTTGTTTCATGATCGTATTCAGTCTGCCAGGACTGATCGCTTGGACGAGCGTTCGTAGAAAACAATTAAAACATCAACAACCTGTCAAAATGCCGGGGTGGATCCTCGTCATGCATGCTGTTCTGTTGACGTTGTTGATATGTCTGAATCATTCAGATCACGAAATCTTGCGTTTCATGGGCACGCGTTATTCGCTCGAGATGTTGAAAGCCTATAATGTGTTTTCAGATACGAGTAGTTTTGTGCTTGGAACGTTGGCAACCGATGCACGTGGGGCTTATTCCTCACTGATGTTATTTGGTCCACCACTTATATTTTTGATTTTGGTGATCGCTTTTCGTAAAAAACTCGCCAAATTCATTTGTTCGTTCGAAGCGCGTACGTCACGTTTGGTTAATCGTTTGGCGACATGGGGACTCTATTTGGGCATCGTCGTGATGATCGTTTCGGCTTTGTCCGTCTTTATCAAAGAAGATCCCATTCTTGGGGTGCGTTGGCAACCCAATCGAAAGCAAGTTCGCGTGTCACCGATCCCTATTGCGCTCATTGAAGACATTCGCGAGTCCATTAAAATTGGTAATCATGATCGCGATTATTCGACGATCGACCAGGATATTCAAAAATTTCAGGCTTTGTGGTCTTCCGAAGAATTAGACCCGAATTGGCATTTCGTTTCATCAGACTTGCCTTTGCAAAAAAATTACGTCGGTACTTGCCCACAAGTTTTGGACGGCAAAAAGCCAAACTTTGTCGTGCTGTTTTTTGAGTCTTCGCGCGCCATGAATTTGCCGGATTTTAACCCGGAAGTCGTTGGCGATCCCATGCCGTATTTGCATTCGTTGATTGATGGGTCAGCAACTGTCATGCAAAAGCATGCGTTGAGATCAGCTTGGTTTGATCGATATTACACGTCTGGTCTGCCAACGGTCGATGCGCAAATGGCGACGCATCTGGGTATTCCTGCTCACTCGTTTTTTACCGTTTCGTCGACGTTTACACTCAATGCCTATCCGACTTACGCGTCGATCTTGCGCGACCACGGTTATTACACGACGTTTATTGATAGTGCAGACGGTGGTTTTACAAATTGGAGCATGTGGATCCATCGTTGGTATGACCAATTTGTCGATCTTCGCACCAAGGATGATAAAGACACGTTGCAATCACTTGGCGATCTAATTTTGGAACGTCGTAAAACTGACCAGCCTTTTTTGATCACGGCAATTACGATTTCAAACCACGTACCATTCACGGTGCCCGAAGGTGGGTTGCAACCGCCTGAAGAAATGCCGTTTCGCGATCGCATGAATTACACGCTGCGTTACTCGGATGATCAGCTCAAGGCATTTTTTGAGCGCCTTTCCGAAGCGGATGCGCTTTCAAACACAGTTTTCATTTTGCTGGCTGACCACGGTTATGCGCTCGATGACATTCCTAAGGATCAGTTCTTTGGCGAAAACTACGATTCGTTGCGCTACAATGTTGCATGGGTGCCCATGGTCATGTTGTCTGACCTTACAGTTTTACCCGAAGGGCGCCAAAGTCATGTGGCAAGCCACGTCGATCTTGCTCCGACGATCTTGAACATCGCTGGTTTCTGCGATGACAACAGTTTTGTGGGACATTCGCTGGTCCAACCGTCGCCGCATCACATTTTGGTCAATAAAAATAACAATTTTCTGTATCGCAATGACGAGTACACGGCCATTTATGTCGTTAATAGTCGCCCGCAATTATTCCGCACCGACGACGTGACACAGAAAAACGATCTTTGGCAGCAGGAAAGCGCAGTCGTCGACCAGTTCCGTGCAGAAGGTGAAAGTTATCGCCGCGTTATTGATTATGCATACGAGACCAATCGTATTCCGGTCATCGGCAAATAAAGGCCGTGAGTGCGTTGCAACGAGCTATAGCTTGTTGCAACACACTGGTTTTTGGCAGCGTTCTGCTCGTTTATTTCATGTTTTCATAGCCAATGACGGTTTGCAGAAGCGTTTGGGCATAAACGCGTGCGAAAAAATCATTGGGATGATTGATATTATTTCCCGAGTAATCTTTAAACTCTTTGCGCGTCAAAATAGACTGGCTCATAGAGGTCATCTGGCACAAGGCGATAGGATGCCCTTGATTTTGTAGTGTTTTGACGACGCCGTCTGCGAATTTGGCTTCCTGTTTTACCTGGTTGCCGTACCAACCGTTGGTTGCGAGCGGGTTGGGGGACATGGTGGATACCTGAACGAGGTTGACGCCTGGGGCAAGTTGAGTCATGCGCGTCATCATGTTGACGGCGATCTGGTTCACATCGGCGACAGACGTGTTACCGTCGTTCATGCCGAAGGCAAGGACGAATAGATCGCAGCCATAGGTTTGGGCGAATGGCGTCACGTATTGCTCAAAGTTGCTTTGACCTTGGAGGGAAGTCCAGCCGCCGACAGCTGGGTCGATATAGGTGATCGTTGGTGTTTTATCAGCATTATAGGTAGGCGGCATGCTCGGTTGAGTGTCTTTTAGCCCGGGATTGATATATCTAACTTTGTAGCCATAGAGATCGGCCAGGGCTTCGGTAAACAGCATCGTATAGGGGTGCTGTTGGTCGCCGTAGTGAAAGACAAAGCTCGAATTTGCGCCGTAGGTGATACTGTCGCCGTAGAAAATGATGGTGACGTCCTTTTTGGCTTTGAGCTTGTCGATAAAACCTTTGTAAATGTTTGGATAGCTGGGTTGTTTGAAGCCATTCCACGTGTCGGAATGATTATATGTGACGCGAACTTGCCATTTGGTGAAAGGTTCAGCTTCGGCAAAGTAGGTCGTTGTATCCACGCCATTGTATTTGGTCTTAATGCAGGCTTCATTGGGTCTGCAAGGCACGTTGTAGTAATTGGCTTTGGTGATGTGGGGCAGTTGATTGGTCAGACTTTTAAGCTTTCCCGCGGTTACAGTATAGTCGACGCCGCCTGTATATTGCGTTGTGCCGTTGTAGTCTCTCATATAAACGACGTTGTCGACGTTATATAACATTTGAACGACATCACCGTTTTCAATGAACATGGCGGTTTCATCCAGCACCTGTGTGCCCGAAAACAGAGACTGCATGACGGGTTTGAGATCTTTCGCATAGATGTTTCCATCCGTATTTGGTTCCGTTCCCGGTTGATTTTCTCCACCCGGTTGATTTTCTCCGCCCGGTTGATTTTCTCCACCCGGTTGATCGCTCGAACCTGTTTTGTCACTCGGTTCATCGTTTGTACCCGGAATTTGGTTTTCTTCTGATTCGTCCGGGTCGACTGGCGTGAGGATAGACTGAACGACATCGTCATTACAAGCGGCCATTGTCCATAACATGGTTGTGCTCAAAACAAATGAAAGCCATCGATTCGTTGATTTTTTCATATTTTGATGATCCTGAATTCGCATTTAAATGAGCCGCGAAGCGGCAATGGATTTATCGTGAGCCCCGGTTAAATGATAAAACAAAATCAACGAATATCATGCATGATCTATCCATTTGCCGTTGATCAGGAGCTGGTTGGGGCGGTAATTGGCTTTGTATTGCATTTTGGGGCAGTCGGGCACCCACAAACCGGGATAGTAATAAGGAATTTTGAGCGTATAGGTCATGGAGATCTCTGCAAGCATTGAAAATACGCCGACGGAACGTTTGGCATAGTCTGGATCGAACATGTGATAAACGCTTGAAAAGGCTTTTTGGGGAATGACATCGATGATGGACAAGCCGATCATTTTGCCATGGAGCATGTATCGTAGGATCGCCGTGGATGGAAAGGCGTAGAACAGCGTCATGAGGGTTCGGTAGGAAGTATCCTGTGTCGAATCGGGATGCTGATAAGCCATGTAGCGTTGATAGAGATCGTAATCATCCTTGGTTGGGATGGGGGCACCGATCAAGATCTCGACATCGGCATTTTTGTGAAGGATGTGGCGTTGTTTTTTGGATGGGTGGAACGTCGTGGGATCGATGCGCATGGGAATGCATCGGTCGCAGTGTTCGCACTGGGTGCTGTAAAAAATGTCACCGCTATGTCGAAAGCCGCGTTCGATGAGGGGGGCGTGAAGTTCATTTGGCAGTCCGGGACAACTGATAGCCAAGATACGTTCTTTGTGGCCTTCCAGATAGGGACAATCGCCGGAATCGACCAGTGTCATTTTCTGAATAATTTCGTCGACAGAAATCACCAGCGCCTCCTTAAACGGCGTATTTTCGATTCAACTGGTCCTTGAGGAACTCGTAGCGCAAACGTTTTTCTTCTTTGGCGAAGTGGATTTCGCGCGACTGTTCTGGATTGTTTGTGTAGTTGAGGACTTCGTCGCCGAATTGCTCACTGGTGAGGTCAAACAGGCAGTTTTTGACGACGTTGTAGCAGTGAAAATTCCCGTCTGGGCGCGGAATGCCGTAGACGGTGCCGCCGAAGATGTCTTGGACGAGGAACGCGGTGATGGAGCACTGACCGAGGGTCGGATTTTTCGGCGACCAGTGGTCACGCAGTCGTGGCGCGCAAGTGTTGCGGCACCAAATTTGTGTGAGCGCGTCGTAGAGTTCACCTGGGGTTTGAATCGTGGGAAGCGTGGATGCCAACACGGTATTGGCGCATTCATGACCGTAGAATTTATAGGACATGGTAAAGATCCTGAGAATGAGAAGACATTTGGTTTTAAGGCCCTGCCAGGCGAGGGGG
>JAZUKH010000137.1:0-38123 GCA_045643185.1 Myxococcota bacterium
GCCCTGCCAGGCGAAGGGGTAGACGCGTATTTGGCAATGACTCGGTAGAGACGTCCGTTCCGCAATGACGCAGTAGAGCCGTCCGGTCCGGGCGTCTCTTCCGCATCATTGCCAAATAGCGGCGTAGGGGAAGACCTTCCCCTCATTCCCATTATACATATTTGTGAAAAAGCATCCCAGCAGTATATGGCAGTTCCAAGTGGCATGAACCTCACACCTTCCAATGGAATACGGCGCCGTGTTATGGTTATTTGACGAGAGGATGCGAAAAGCGATCATTAAGAAACTTCCCAAAAGGCATGGAAATGTGGTATGATTTGAAGGCCACCTTTTGGCTTTCATTTATTACACGCGATGGAGTGAGATATGGCAAACGAAGCGAATCTGAGCAGTCTTGATGAATTATCGAGGAATTCGACGAGCAATGCCGGCGTAGCTAAAGTTAAACGCAAACCGGCTGGCGGTCGCAAGAACAAAGAAAGCGCGGAAAGCCTTTTAGACTTTATTCTCGACGATTCGAGCAAAGCTGCAGAACAGGAAAAGCAGCAGCAGGATGAGGCGCGTAAACGTGCAGCCGAAGAAGCGGCCTTGCGCAAAGAAGAAGAAGCGATGCGCAAGCGCATAGAAGGCGAACAGGAGATTCTGAAAGAACAAAAGGCGCACAACGAGATCCGTCAGCATCAGTCGATCATGCTTCAGGCGATCCAGCGTGAAAAAGACATTGAAGCTGGTCTGATCGACGTGGCCGCAGAAGAGCGCGCCGCGCGCGAAGCCGAAGCGAAACGCGTCGCCGAAGAAGAAGCGAAAGCCCGCAAAGCCCGCGAAAAGAAAGAACGCAAAGAGCGTCTCGCCAAACAGAAGGCAGAACTTCAGGAACTTCAGCATCAGGAAGCGATCGAAGCCGCGAAGCCGAAACCGACGCATACGCTCGAGATCATCATCGCGGCAGCCGTTGTTTTGATCAGCGTCGGCGTGGGTCTTTACTTCTACATGACACGCGAAGAGATCGACATTTATGCGCTGGGTCCCAAATATATGACGACGCAGGTCAACTTCCTCGACGAGGATCTGAGCATGACCGATATGGACGTCAACCTTGTCGCTCAGGAAGCCCCGAAAGCACCGGCCAAATCCTCTACAAAGAAAAAATCTTCTAGTGGCAGCAAAGCCGCTGCCGCACCTGCCCCAGCCAAACCGTCGCTCACCACCAACAAGAAGGGTGGCGGTCTGTTCGGAAAACGTGGCCTCTAAGCCACTCGCCAATTTCGTATTCATATCGATGCCATACGCCCCTAAGCGTTCAGCCTTTCGTTTGACAACACGTCGGCGTATGACATCTTCTTTATTTGCATGCGCGAACGCTTTCGGCGTTTCGCGCTTTTGTTCGTCTAAGAGACATAAAGAGTATCAGCAACATGCGTAAGAGACTGCGTCCCATTTTGTGTTCCGTGCTTGCCGCGGCAAGCTTAAGCGGTTGTATCGAAGTGTCGTCACTGCCTTCCGGCGTCAACGAAGAAGGCATTCAGCTAGAAACACACGTTCAGGATTGGCGAGACGAGGTGATTTATCAGGTCATCATAGACCGTTTTAACAACGGTGATGTGAACAACGACTACAATGTCGATACGCGTTCCATGTCGCGTTATCACGGCGGCGACTGGCAGGGCCTTATCGACAAACTCGATTATTTGCAGGAACTCGGCGTCACGACGCTGTGGATCAGCCCTGTCGTGAAAAACGTCGAAGAAGACGCCGGTTTTGCCTCGTACCACGGTTACTGGACGGTCGATTTTCTGAAACACAACGTCCACTTCGGTGACCTTGCCACGCTCCGCAAATTGAGCGACGAATTGCATGCACGCGGCATGAAACTGATCCTCGACATCGTGACGAACCACGTGGGTCAGGTCTTTTTCTATGACATCAACATGAACGGCCAACCCAACGAATGGCTCGCTGGCCGCGGCGACATCGACAAGGGTGATTACAATCGTCCAAGCGGTGGCGAATTAAGTCGTGTCACGGAATATGACCCGGACTTCAGCGCTCACGGCATCGACGCCTATACCTCCATGGGCCTTTCCGGCGAAGCCCCCATCGTGTTTTTTGACATTCCGTCGATCAACCGCACAGCCCCTGGTCCTCGAAACATCGACCTCAACCACAATGGCACGATCGATAACGAAAACGAACGCCTCGGTTTTGCCAACCCCGCCTGGTATCATCACCGCGGCCGTACTTACGACTACGATACCCAACTTCCTTACGATTACGATACGCGTAGCTATAAATTATATGACCTCGTCCACGAAAAATCGGAATACACCAGTCTGGATGCGGTCAACAGCAATGAAGCTCTTAAAAACTGCCGTGGTTACGTCGGTTACGGTGAGGATGGCAACTGGTATAGCACTTGGGAATCCTGTAACGGCGAAAACGCATGCTGCAAACGCGCATCGGTGTCCGCTCCTTACAATCATCGTTTGACGAACTACGATGGCTCTGCAGGCCCGTATCTTGATATCGAACCGCGTCAATATTACCAAAACGATCAAACGTTGTTAGGCGACTTCCCCGGCGGCCTCAAAGACGTCGCGACGGAACGTGACGACGTCCGTGAAGCCATGATCCAGGTCTTCAGCTACTGGATCGACGTCACAGACTGCGACGGCTTCCGTATCGATACGCTCAAACACGTCGAATACTCGTTCTGGGAAACATTCGCGCCTGGCATTCGTGAACACGCGGCCAAACGCGGTAAAAAGAATTTCTTTATGTACGGCGAAGCCTTTGATGGTAACGATGACCTGCTCGCCGCTTACACCACAAACGAAAATTCCGTCGACTCCGTATTTCTCTTCTCACAGAAATATGCCATCGACCAGGCCTTCAAATGCGCGCCTGGTAACAACGCCGTCGGTCTCTGCAAAGGCGCCGCCAATGGCACCAGCGCCCTCTACGGCTGGAACAAAGATGAAAGCCGTCATGCCAAATTCAGCGATAAACCGCGTCCCAATGGCGTTATTGACTCCGACAACAATGGTGTCGCCCCTCGCGACCTACTCGTCAACTTCCTCGATAACCACGACGTAGGCCGTTACCTCTATGACCGTAACGACGAAAATGGCGTGTCATCCCTCAAAAACGCCCTCGCGTTCCTCATCCTCCAACGTGGTATTCCGTGCATCTACTACGGTACGGAACAAGGCTTCACGGGCGGCAATGACCCGGGCAACCGCGAAGACATGTGGGATACGACAGCCTCCATCTTCAATCAACATCCTGATTGGGGCTTCAACAAAATTAAACCCTTTGACACCACCAACCCCATTTTCCAGCACATCAAAAAGCTCATCGCCCTGCGCAAAGCAAATCGTGTGCTGAGCCGCGGTACCGTCAGTAACGAGCTCTACGGTGGCAAGAACAATGCTCCGCAAAGCGTCTACGCTTTCACGCGCTCATACAATGGTGAAAATGCCTACATCGTGATCAATACCCACGAAACGGAATCCATCACCGTCCAGTACCAGGTTTCCGGCTCCGATCAGCTTCAAATGACCGAAGGCGGCTGCACCTCGAATGGCGGAAGCGTCACCATCAAACCGATGACGACCTGCGTCTTCATGTAGTCTCATCCAGTGCGACGTCGTCACGACGTCGCGCTCAAGGCAAAAAACTAAAAAACGCGGCATTTTGCCGCGTTTTTTTGTTTTTCACGTTTCGCCAGTCGTACGAAAACCGCGTTAATTCACTTTGGCTCGCACGAGCGAAGCCTGGTAAAGAAAGATCGCTGCGGCGACGCTGACATTGAGCGATTCAACGGCAGGATTCATGTCGATGCGTGCAAACTGGTCACAGAGCGTGCGTGTGAGTCGACGCATGCCGTCGCCCTCACTGCCCATGACGATGACGCAAGGCTGGTCAAAGCGGATCGATGCAAGCGGCTCGCCCTCGATGTCGGCACCGAATACGACAAAACCTGCGTCTTTTAAGCCTCTGAGCGTTTGTGCGATATTGGTGACGCGACATACCGGCACACGCCAGGCTTGTCCAGCTGAGGTCTTAATGGCCGTTGGTGTGATCTGAGCGGCACGGTCTTTGGGAATCACAACGGCAGTCGCGCCAAACGCAGCTGCCGAACGAATGATGGCGCCCAAATTGTGTGGATCCTGAATCTGGTCAAGCACCACAATCATCGGCTGCTTATCCGTCGATCTGTCGAGCACGTCGTCGAGTTCTTCGTAAGGAAAGGCACGGACTTCGAGCAACACGCCCTGATGACGCGTCTCACCAGTGCGCAGGTCCAGATCTGCGGTCGTGCACGACACGGTCTGCACGTGGTTAGCCTCAACGAGCTTCATGATGGGCTGAATATCGGTGAACGAGCGCGTGTCAGCAATAAACAGCCGCGCTTCGCCTAAAATCGTTTTGGGCAAAACACTCAGAGTCTCTTCGACAGGGTGAACGCCGCACACAAAGAAGCCTTCAGACGCCGTATTTTCACGAGAGTCGGTCGATTTGTCGCGACGCGGTGCACGGTTTTCGCGGAAATCGCGGTTTTCTCGCTCACTACGCGGGATCTCATGCGCACCACGGCGCACGGCGCGCGATTCAGCATGATGCGCGGCATGCCCGTCACCAGAACGGGCTCCACTGGGACGATGATTGGAATGATCTGATTTCATATCAACTCGTTTTTGAGCAAAAAAAGCGGCTATGGCCTCGGGTAAAAACGTCCGAACCGGGCGTCTAGCCCCTTTGACCATAGCCGCATTGTTTTCATAGACCTGGTTTATTCAAAAACCTGATTAACAGCATTTAGCAATATCCGCCGCAATGACGCTCTTGACATGCTCGACAATCTTGTCAACATCGATGAGTTCAGCGTCTTTCTGAGTGCGGTGTTTGAACTCGACCTTGCCATTGACGAGGTTCTTTTCGCCAATCGTGATGCGGTAAGGCACCCCAATGAGGTCGTCGTCTTTGAACTTGATACCAGGACGAATGTCACGATCATCGTAAAGCACTTCGATACCGGCTTTCTGAAGCGCGTCGTAGATCTTTTCAGTCGCGTCGATGATCGCTTCGCTCTTGAGCTGAAGCGGAGCAAGAATGACGTGATAAGGCGCAATCGCCGCAGGCAGGTTGATGCCGTTTTCGTCGTTGTATTGTTCGATCGCCGCAGCCAAAACACGGGTGATACCAATGCCGTAGCAGCCCATGACGCACGGATGGGATTCGCCCTTGTCATCGAGATAAGTGGCGCCCATCGGAACGGAATACTTGGTACCGAGAAGGAAGACGTGACCAACCTCGATGCCACGGAAAGCCTGAAGCTTTTCACCGCAGTGAGGACAGGGATCGCCTTCTTCAGCCAGGACGAGGTCGTCGATCTTGGTGACCTGGAAATCGCGTCCCGGTTCGACATGCATGAGGTGATAATCGGTCTTGTTTGCGCCACAAACGCAGTCATGCATCGTAGCGACGCTAAGATCCGCGTAGATTGGGCATTTGACACCGACAGGGCCGAGCGAACCGGCTTTGGCGCCCATGACTTCCTCGATCGCCGAGTCACTGGCCATGACCAGCGTTTCGCAACCGAGCACGCGCGTGAGCTTGATCTCGTTCAAATTCTCGTTACCGCGCATCAAAATGATGACGGGATTGCCATCAGCAAGGTAGACGAGCGTCTTGATCGATTTTTCGGGCGCAATTTTGAGGAATGCAGCGACTTCGTCGATGGAATGCTGACCCGGCGTATGCACTTCTTCGATGGCCGGCGTCGCCGCATCGACCGTGAACGACGTGGCACTGATCGTGCGTTTTACCTCGGCTTTTTCTTCATTGGCCGCGTAACCGCATTTCGGACAAGACAGGATACGGTCTTCACCCGTCTGAGCCAAAACTTGGAATTCATGGGAGTGCGAGCCGCCGATGTTGCCCGAGTCAGCTTCGACAGCACGGAAGCTCAGGCCACAGCGTTTGAAAATGCGACAATAAGCATCGTACATACGTTTGTAGGCTTTTTCGGCATTTTCGAAATCGACGTCAAACGAGTAAGCATCTTTCATGATGAACTCACGACCGCGCATGAGGCCACCACGGGGACGAAGTTCGTCACGGAATTTGACCTGGATCTGATAAAGGTTGATCGGCATGCTGCGGTAGGAACGGATGTGACGTTTTGCCAGGTCGGTGATGCCTTCTTCGTGCGTCGGGCTCAAGCAGTAATCTTGGTTTTTACGATCCTGAAAACGAAGAAGTTCTTTGCCGTAATGTTCCCAACGACCGGAGAGCTGCCAGATCTCGGCAGGCTGCACCATAGGCAGAAGGAGTTCCTGGGCGCCAGCAGCATTAAGCTCTTCTCGAACGATCTGCTCAATTTTCTGAACGCAACGCCAGGCCATAGGCATGAGCGTATAAATACCAGCAGTAAGCTGTTCGATATAGCCTGCACGCATCAAAAGACGGTGGCTGGGCAACTCGGCATCAACGGGATTTTCTTTACGAGTGGGGATAAGGGCTTGCGAATAACGCATCGTGTCTACCTTTTGGTGAAAAAATCATAAAAAAATGGCCAAAACTAGCCTCGTTCGTGCTTGGGATAACGCCCCAAAAACAGGGCGAGAGATTATCATATTTTTAATTTTATGTCGCCCCCAACCCCCACACCGTTTCATCAAGTGATTACAGCTCAGTAGTTGGGGATCATAATTTTGTTTTAGATTTTGCGTTGATCCTTGAGCATTGTGTTTTTAAGCAGTCCTAGGCCTGCTGCGGCGCGTATTGACCGAGCGTAGAGCCGTCCGGTTCGGACAGTTCAGTCGAGGAACCCCAACAAGTTGTGTCGAAAAACAGAAAAACGCGGCGCGTATTGACCGAGCGTAGAGCCGTCCGCTTCGGGCGGCTCAAGCGAGGGAGAAGCGACGCGGGCGCGGCGTATGAAATAGCCGCGCCTAAAAAAATAGGCCATTGGGCGTTTATGCCCATCTGAGCTGTCACAAAATGCGCCCGTATCCAGCCTTGAAAGGTGCCAAGCCCCGACACAATCTGCTATAATGGAGGATTGTAATTCTGTCGTTCAATAAAAACACGGAGTGATTTAGTGATGATGAAACGGAACCTGATTTTGAGCCTTATATTTGTGTGTATCGCTGGTTGCGACGGTCACCTTTCAGATACGACCGGCCCGAATGATCCAGATCATCCGCAAAAAGAGACAATCGTGTGCGATACGAGCGAAGATTGTCCTGACGGCTATGGTTGTATCACCTACAAACGTGAATGTGTGCCCCTTCACGACAACCGCAACTGTCTTTCCAATCTCGACTGTCCCGACATTCAGATCTGTGCCGAAGAATCAGCCCGCCTTTCCCCTGATCACTGTGACTTCTGTTATTGCACATTCGCGTGCAAGGAAGACAACGACTGCATTTCTGCAGGTCGAAACACCAAGTGCAGCACGCGCGCTGACATTTTGAATCCCCAATCGTTGTATTGTACGAAGATCCCAGCCACATGCGGCAATGGTCGCTTGGACGAGGGTGAATTGTGCGACAAATCGAACAATAACAACAGTACCAATTATCAGACCGTATTCTTCTCGGACCCCAACCCGACGTGTTCACTATGGAATCCCGATTCAACGTTCAAACGGGGTGGCATTCCCGGCTGCGCGACGACGTGTCTCGGCTACTCCAAAGGCAGCGGCAAAACCAAATGCGTCATGACGAGCGAACGTAACAACGTCAACGGTTTCGACACCTGTCAGGCCAACCTTTTTGTCGACCAAGATCGCTACATTGCTTATGCGAACGTCAACTTTACGACAACCAAAAAAGAGTTTTACGACCGCGTACGCGGCACGATCCTGTGCGGTCCCAAGGACACGGGCATCACGATCTTGACGACGTCGGCCAACATGCCGCCACTGACGGGCGGCGTGACCCCGTGTTTGCGCGAAGACGAATGTGACGGCACAATCACCCTGACACGTGACATTTCAAACGTGGCCGTTGGCGCCGACGAAGCCCAGTGTATCGTTCTGCTCAACCTGGCTGGTGCCGGCGAAGGCACGGGCAGTATCATCTGCGACCTCGTATATCGCGACAACGAAACCGAAATGCCCGTCAAAACCACCCTCCCCTCGGCCATGCTCGCCAACAAGGATGCTTGTGTCACCATCGCAGGACAATGCACTGAACTCGAAAAAACTACGTATGCCGAACTCACGACAGATGAAGAACGCGCAAACTTCTCTTGCGAAGCTGACGATTTCGACCTCTACGAAGCCTATTTGGCCTACAACCGCTGCAAACTCTCGAATTATCCGTACATCACCTATAAGCCCAAAAGCGGCTCCGCGCCTGTCGTATCGGAAGGGCTGCAGACCGTCGCCGTCTGGGACAAATATCCTGATCTTATCGGCAGTAACGGCTACCCCATCAAAAAGACGGACGCTCTGACGATGCTCAAAAAAGGCCTGGAAACCGAATCCGGGAACTTTAAGATCTTGAGTGATCCCACCAGTTCAACGTATCTAACGCTCAAACCCGATTCCGCAGCCCCGACCAATGACAACCGTGTAACTCAGAATACGGTTGCCCCCGATTCGGGCATCACAACCGCGCCCTTTGATACGCTTATCATCGGTAGTTTCCCAGTCACCGATACCGAAGAATCACCACTCGTCATTTCAACCGACACCGTGCCTTATTTCACCATCAACACGCCTTATTTCGGTAACTACATTTCTCGCCGCCTCATCATCAAAGGCACAACGAATGGCGGCAATATCGCGGTGTCCTACACCGATGGCACGACCGAAACTTTTGTAGAAAAAGACATCGTCATGCCCGTTTCGGACGCAGAACCCTGCCCCGTCATTGTGGATGAAGAAACCAACGAAGAAAGTCTTGATTACGAAACACATCCCGGTTGCATTGATGCAGACACCGAATCCACGCGCATCTTCAAATTTCCGGATCCGTTGATGACAGGCGATGACTCCATCAAGGAAGTCCGCATCTACCTTTACAATAGGACTGGCACAGGGAACTTCCGCCTTAACTTAATTCGTCTTGAAGGCGCTTCGACAGCCATTTTCTAAAGGCAAATTCTTCAAATTTCCCTCAAACAACGCAACTCATTCGTCCCAATCATCAAAAAGCTCATGCAGATAGGTAATCTTCAAGTCAATCCAAACACGATCCTTGCCCCGATGGAGGGCATCACTGACATCACGTTTCGCCGCATGATCCGCGAATGCGGCGGCTGCGGTCTTTGTGTGACCGAATTTGTGAACTGCGAAGGTCTAACGCGCGATGTTGAACGCGTCTGGGCCAAAACGACGTGTGACAACGACGACGGCATCTCGTCCGTCCAGATCTACGGTCGTATTCCCGAAAACCTGGCACGCGCCGCAGCCATGTGCGAGCAACGCGGCGCCCAAATTGTCGATCTGAACCTCGGTTGCCCAGCCAAAAAAGTCGTTTCAGGCAACGCGGGCTCGGCCTTGATGCGCGAACCCGAACTCTGTGCCGAGATCTTCAAACAGGTGAAGGCAGCCATCACGATTCCGATGACTGTCAAAATGCGTTTGGGTTGGAACAACTCGATGATGAACGTGGGCGAAATCGCACACATCGCTGAAAGTGAAGGCGCCGCGATGATCGCTGTCCACGCCCGAACGCGTGAAGAAGCCTACCGCGGTCACAGCCGCTGGCACCTCGTCAAACCGGTCGTCGAAGCGGCTCACATTCCCGTCGTGATCAACGGCGACATCCTGACCCGCGAAGACGCTCGCCAAGCACTCGCCGAATCGGGCGCCTGCGGCGTCATGATCGGGCGCGGTATGCTCAGAAATCCCTGGCTCATGCGACAGATCACTCAGGATCTTCAAGGCGAACCCATTTTTGAACCGACTTTACAGCAACGCGCTGCGTTCATTCATCACTACCTTGACGTGCTCGAAGACGCGGACATGACGCCTGGTGGGCGTCTCGGCAAATTCAAATGCTTCATTGGCTATTTCACACGGGGGCTCGCCTATTCAACGCAGATGCGAGAAATGATCTACAAAACGGGTGATCTGGAAGCCATGCGGTCGATTTTGAGCGACTATTTTGACGTGCTGCAAAGCGACCACCTCGACGACATTTTCGACCGTGTGCTGATCGACCCCGTCAACCAGACCCGGTTCAAAGACGGGGACCCCCGAAGGATCGATTCATGATACTCGCGATCATTCAAAGTCTGCCAAGTCACCCCACCCGCGTCGTTCGCACCGACACGTTTGCCAAGTTTCAACACTTGTGCGGCATGATCGAACAGACGAGTTATTTGGCGGCGCACGCCGCCTGCCATGCGACCATGAACGGCATGGATCGCACGCTCGTCGCAGATGCTGACCTCACGAGTGCTTCATCGCTTCGTGACGCAGCCCAAAAGCTCTTCACCGAAGCGCCCTTCGACGCCCTGGTGATGCCTGGCATCGTCGAAACGGATCTCCAGAACGCCGTGCTGGACGTCTGCGCGCAACACGTGGGCGAGTTTAGTTTTCGCGTGTTTCTTGACGCCGCACGGAACACAGCACTTGACGCCCTCATCGCGAGACAACAAGCCCTGCCCCGCTTTGCAACGCTGTCCTGGCCGTGGGTCTCAACGATCACGCCCGGTCGCCGCTCTGCCGAGTTTCTTCCAGCGTCCTGCCTGATCGCGCCCCTCGCACTTGGTTGTTGTGACCACTTGCGCGGCGTCCATGACCTGGCCCCCGTCAACCCGTTTGATGCCGAAACATTGGCCGAAAACGGCGTCGAAGTGATGGCACAAAAAGTCGTGCAACGCCGCCCCGTCATTGGCCGTCTCGCCTCGCAACCGCCCAGACCGATACCCAAACCAGACTTGTTGAACACGTTCGTCGAAGTGCCCTCGCCAATGCCCGTCGAACCCGACGATCCAATTCAGTCCAAGATCGACCGCGACGAAGCCGCCATCGAAGCCATGTTGCTCAACCAAATCGACGCTAAATGCGACGAAATTTTACGCACTGGGCCACTCAACAACGCGGCGCTGTGGTCCTCACTGACTCGGTGTGCCAACTCGGTCTTGCGCGACGCCAAGGCGCGCGGACAAATCACGAATTTTCACGTGCGTTGTGACGAAGAAACTGCGTCCTGGGGAACGCCGACCACGCCTGTCGTCGAAGTCATCATCACTTTTGCCAAACGCGTCAAACAGCTCAAACTCGTTTCAAAACGCGGGTAAGCGCACAAATCGTTGTAGAGACATAAAAAATGTGGGTCTCTACCTGCGACCTGACAATTCAATGGCTTGCTCTCATTTGAGCTGAATCATCCCCTCGCCATTATGGCGAGGGGATGAGATGAAATGGAGCTATAATTCCATCGTTCTAACGACTGCCTTGATGGCAATTTCGTTTTCTGAAACACGGACGCGCATTTCGGTCAACTCAGTGGCGAGTGAGGCGATTTGCTTTTCGTTGCTAGACTGTCGCGCGATCAACTGATTTTTGAGCTTCTCGGCACTGGCTGATTTTACGTTTTTGAGATCCTTCAAAGACCACGTTATTTCGTCCTGATCCCTTTCCAGACTCGATTTAACGTTTTCTTTTGAGTTCATATCGTCAAGAAGCTTTTGATTTTCGCGATACAGGCGAACAAACTCGCTGAGCGTTTCGACCTTGTCACTCGGCAATGTTCCGGCTTTAATCGCGTTGTCAATAGCGTCGACGGCAATCGAACTTTCCAGGCCAATCGAGCCTTGTTTCAGACATTTAGCCTTATATTCAACGGTTTTTTTGGCACTGGCCTCGACGTCGATCGGCACCGAAATCGTCGAATCAGTTTTCACCGAGTCTTCTGGGAAATCGACCGGTTCAAAACAACTGGCTCTAGGAATCTGAGCCACGACCGTAAGGGGTTCGGAGGCATGACTGTTCACATCAAATGTGTATGTGCGAACCTGGTTGTATTCGTAATTGGCGCGGCCACGCGATATGCTTTTGAGCATATAATCATTTTTTGTCTCAAGATAACGCTGAGCGAGCGTTACTCTCGACTCGGCGGCAAACGTCAGTTGTGCCGTTGATCCCGGTGCCGTGCGCGACAAATAACCTTCACCAACGAATGTACTGCCGTGGTAAATGGTGATCGGACCTGGTTCAAGCGCCATTTCGGCATCATTTTTCAACTGAATCGTTTGCCACGAATCTGACTGTTCACCGTTGTTCGTGCTTTCAAACAAACGGACTTCCTTCGCAGGGAGCTCGTGCTGCAGCAAATTGACGAGTGCCGTCGAACTGTCTTTGACCGAAAGCGTACTCGCCAACGTGTAAGTGTCGAAAGCACCAACTTGAGCCATGTCGACATTCGAACCGTAGTCCTGATTGACCACGGATTCGACCGGGCTCTCTTCGTAACGCGCGGCGAACGAGGAATTACTCATGCCACCGGAACTCTTTTTAGCAGCCATTGGCGCAGCTTCTCTCTTCATACTGACAGACTCATCAGCATCAGCCAGCCACTCGGCTTCTTCTTGAACGAAGTCAGCCGTCGCAAACGTATCGTTCCTAGCCATGTCCCTGGTGGCCGATTTGGTTGCATAACCGGATTTTGTGACTTTGGGCGCAATCGCACGTTTTTGGGCGCGATCGGTCAGATCGGGACGCTCAAGATACTGCGGCGTATACAGATCGTAAGTGAAGCTCATCGGCTGACCACTGACGAGCGAAAAATCGATGTCTTCCCAGTCTGAACCACTCACGTTGCTGATGACCGCCCAACCTTGCAAAACGCTTTTACCGTCGTCAGACAAAACAAGCCGATACGCCGGTTTCCACGTGGGCATCGCAACGATGTACGATAGGGCGACGTCACGTTTTTGCGCACCATCTAACTGAATGCTGATCTCCACCTGTTTCCAGTCACCGTCGTTCAAGCTCACATCAAGTGAGCGAGCCAAGCCATCGGCCAAAGAACGATCGTGCAAAGAAACCGACTCGATCGACGCATAGTCAAACACGTGCAGAATGTCGTCTTGATCGACAATGGTCAATTTCCAGTTCTCGGTGATCATCTGTCCGTCAGAATTGGCTGCCGGATTCGCTTCAACGCCGACGATGCGGCCTTCCACGGTCGAACGGCCTTTGGCCTCGACCGTCACATGCGCGCCGCGGAACGACTGAAACATCTGTAACAAACCACCTTCGGGCACATCCGCTGTTTTGAGCGAGCCACGATCGACTGGCAATGAAATGCTGACCGGACGCCCGTTCGAACGGTCAATGACCGTCAAAGATTTGAGAATATCGTTGATCTGGTCACTACGAATGCTCAGCGAGATCGAATCCCCGTCAACGCTACCGGCGCGTTCCACATAGCCTACACCACTTTGATACATCACGACTTTACTGATCTTGATCGTATCTTCCTGAGCATTGTAATTGTTCGAAGCAGCACAGCCCGTCAAAAGCCCGACGACAGCCAGGGCAAGCCCAAATCGCTTGTTCATAGTTTTTCATTCCTTCTATTAATAATACGTGAATAGATGCGCCCACGCGCAAACAACGCGCGTTATAGCAAATAAACCGGTGATTCGCCTTTATTCATTTCTGGAAAATTAACAAAGTTATTTCGTCAAACGCGCCTGAAATGAAGCTTCGACAAGTATCTCGATCGCTGATTCGCGCATATACCGCCAGGCGTTGCCCAAGCCTTTGGGACGCGTTTGAAGTTTTTCGTTCAACCGGTCAATCCAATTGGGCAGAAGGTGATAAGCCGTGTTGAGCGCATCCGAAAACTCAGGCAGATGCACTTTTTGACAAGCGAGTTCAAATTCGCGTTTTCGCACGCAACGTGTCACCCAAGTGATGAGCGCAAAGACGTAGGCGCCGCGCATGACCATGCGCGCCGTAGCTTCACCAGCGACGGCAAAGTCAATACCGGAACCGAATTCCCACGCCAAGGTCACGCCAGCGATCAGGCTCACGAAACACGTGATGAGCCAAAACTTAGGCCACCAGATCGATTTGAGCACCGGCATGGCCCAGATGGCCAAGGCGAACAACCACAGCACGAGCGCCGCCACCATCGAAAAAAAGCTTCCACTGAACTGAATGAAGATCGTGATGAGCGCGACCCACACGACGTATTTGCGTGTACGCAGAATTTGCTCAATGTCTGCCGGATTACAGCGCGATTTTTTGACGAAAGGCTCGATCACGGCCATAGCTTTGTCAGACGACGCGCCATTTTGAGCGTCCTCAGACGCATTTTCGCCATCAAACGCAGCCTTCTCGCTCAAACCCGCATTCTGCGCGACAACCGGTTCACTCGGAATGCGCGCGTCGATGCGTTCACACACACTTTTGCCCCAAAACCAGCCTGTCGCGCCGGCAAAGCCGCCAATCAAAGCCAACACACCGACGAACGCGCCGATCAGCGTCCACGCGACGACCGATGTCCATTCAATGTCGAAGAACGTCTGTCCCATCTTGACCAGTGCCGCCACAAAGTCGTTCCCGTAATAGACCCAAAGCTTGACGAGCGACTGAAACTGGCTCGACAACACGGCCAAAATGCCAGCCAGCATCATCGTAACGATCGACCGCGACGTGACGAACAAACCAAGTTCGATCATCAACGCTTCGCTCAAAATACCCACGACCGGTCCCAAAATGATGCCGCCCGGTGAAAGACATTTGATGCACGCAGCGATGAGCGCAGAAGCCAGCGTCAATCCACGCACAGGATACACGCGACGTTGCGCGATCAACAAAATCACGCTGAGCGTGGTCATGATCAAGCCGGTCTTGGGCACGTGCAAAACATGTAAAAACGTCCCCAACGTGAGTTCCAGGCCCCCCCACAAGGTGCCAAACATGGCGACATAAGCCCAGAACTGTTTTTTTTCGGCTTTTTTCAACATCATCAAACCACCCAAAACGCGTCAATCATTTGACGCGTGGGCGGCTTTATCACATCTGCAACCGAGTTGCAAAAGCAATTATTTGAGGCGCATCGGATGCGCGATGCCTTGATCTGACTGGGATTCGCCGGCATTCGGGAAGAGGAGCCAAAGCAAGTCTTCCTTATGTTCCGCGTCGTTGATCATGAGAAGCTGAGCATTTTCGTTCATGGGCACATCGCTCGCGATGCGTTTAAGCGTGCTCGAATTGGAACGTCCCGAAAAGACGTTAGGTTCCGTCGAGATATAGCGTTTGAGCGTCGACTGACGCGTGAGCAACGAATCGGTGAGCACGAGCAACTGCAGATCACCACCATGACGCACAAAGAGGGCATCACTGATCTTTTCACTGCGATTTGAGATCAACGAGAAATCGGTGAGCGCGTCATTGGCGAGTGAATGCGTACCACTTCTGCGTTCCGCAGACGAGAAGAGCGCCAAAACAGCACCCTGACGCTGCAGACCAGCGCGGTAATTGGGGCTGAGCATGACGAGATCGTCGTTTCCGTCGTTATTCAGATCAACGTGTTGTTTCACAAACGTGAGACCAGCACGGTGCATCGGCGCCACGACTTTGAGCGGCGCAATTTCCGGACTCGTAATGTTGTAGTTCTTAACTTCGCGATCGCCGATACTATACACGACATAAACCGTCGAATAGACTTCGAGAAGCGTATTGCGTGTATTTTCAGCGAGAATCGCGAGGTCTTTCTTACCATCGAGGTTAAAATCGAGCACCTGCCAATCGGCACCGAAGTTTTCGTCATCAAAACCTTCGAACGTGATCACGTCAGGATCCGTCACGAGATCATATTTACCTTTTTTGCGTGACAGCACATCTTTAATGACGAAAGCCGAACCGGCGCGCGTCTGATCGATCAAGCGATCAGGGGCACCGATAATCAGGTCGGGTTTACCGTCATCATCGAGATCTTCCCAACCGATTTTGGCACCAAACGACGATTCATATTCATCGTTGAGCGTGAACGAGATCGCTTCGGAAGCGAGTGTGCTTTCGCTCAAATTGAGCGTCAGCGGTTTATTGATGTTACTTGGCAATTCGATCGTAGCCACGACACCGTCAGATTTTTTGAGCGGGAACGTCGGGATCGCGATGGTCAACCACGATTTTCCATCGGACGTAGACGAAACGATGGCATCACTGATCGGCGCATTTTCCGGACCAATGATATTGATATTGCAGGAATCCGAAACGTAGAGTTTGCCTTCGCGTTCCTTATCGTTCACATCGTTCAGGCAAATGACGCTGCGGCCGCCCAAACCACCCTGTGAGAGCCACAAATAATATTCTTTTTGATCATACGTGACTTTTCTGACGTTAGGCTCGAGGCCACCACCGCGAGAAGGAGCCACGACCGTACGGAATTTGACCTTGTCGAGGTGCACGTCTGGCGTCATCTGTTGAGCATCAGGCACGAGGATATACGCGCCAGTGTTGGGACGCCCATCGGGATCAGCCGCGGTGCGAATGATCACGTCATTTTTGCTGTCGCCATTAAAGTCGCCGAACGCCGCGCCAAAACCGAGCAACATATCCTGATCGCCGCTGACCTGAATGTCCGCGCGCATCTGATTCTGTACAGATTCCACGAAGTGCGGACCGCCCAAGTAGACGCTGAGCGAACCAGCCGCCGTCGCGCCCATGGCATTCGCATACGGCGCCGAAACGACGATGTCGGGACGATTATCGCGGTTCGCGTCCTGCGCTTCCACTTTGAAGCCAAACTGACCGCTTTGACCGTCAATGCGAAGATCTTCGGGCTGCATGACCGGCTGATTCTGCGTCGGCCATTTGGATGCGTCGAGAATAAAGACCGCACCTTCACGATCCGGTCCTTTGATGAGGCGATTCGGCGCGCCCACAGCGAGGTCCGTGCGGCCATCGCCCGTAAAATCGCCAGAAGCCAGACTATAGCCAAACAGAGCCCCCGTCTGGGAACCCGAGATCTTGAAACCCCAATCGGGTTTATTTTCGCCAAGATTGAGCGTCGTCCCGGAATATTTGAACGGATTATTGACGATCGTAACAGACCCGGTGGCTTTTTGACCATCGATCGTGTCGAGCGGCATACCGAGCGCGATGTCCATCAACCCGTCATCGTTAAAATCGCCCGCTGCGCACGTGTAAAGCGCGTTCACGCCTTTGCCCACGGCACGCGAAAACGTCGTTTTGCCATAAAGATTGGACGTAATGCTGTGATAACGGCTATCCCAATGACTACGCATCGTCAAAAGCACGACATTGGTCGTTGTCGACGTCGTGTTGGACGCTTTGTTGGCCGTCACGTAAGACACAGCGAGGTCGTCGATATCATCGGTATTGAAATCGCCGATACACATTTGAATACCGAAATTCGCATCGTTGTCACCGCCGCCAAAATAGACGTCGCTGATGCGTTCATCAATGATCTGGTAGTGCCCGCGATTGAGCTTTTTGCCGCCATAGATCACGTAAACGCGTCCCGTCGCCCCGGGCTCGGCCACCGCAATGTCTTTCACGCCATCGCCGTTAAAATCGCCCGCCACAAGATTCATGCCGAGCTGCCCATTGGTCGTCACGCCATCAAAACGATAGTCGAACGAACGCCACAACGTCATGTCGATGCGTCCCGCGAGTTCGTCTTCTTTTTTGCCCAACAGCACGAACACCGCACCGGCATTCGGCACGCCCTGCATGCTCATTCCCGGCGCCCCGAACGCAATGTCGTCGATGCCATCGCCATTGAAATCGAATGTCACCGGGTCCATCAGGCGCACGCCCGATTCATGGCTCACGCCACCCACGACCTTATTGCTGTCGAGCTCGATCGCATCCGTCGACGTCAACATCGCATACAACGGCGACTTCTTTTTAGGCGCATCCTGAGCCGACGCCCACGACGCCGAAAATAACACCGTCAGCATCAACGATGCCGTCAAAATGCCCTTTCGTTTTGTTGTGCTCTTTTTCATACGAACTTCTGCTTATTTCGAAGGAATTATCTGGATATCTTTTTGAGGTGGGGGATGTCTCCCCCTACGTCGCTATTGGGCGCCCAAGGCCGCCCAATACGCGCCTACCCCCTCGCCTGGCAGGGCCCTCTCCCCAGCCATTGGGCGTCTCACAAAACGTTTGCCGAACGCAACGGCGTTACATGATCTTACCATTGGGTTGAAGCACACCATACGTGTCTTCAAGCACACGAATGTTGAACGTCGTCAGGTTCGGTGCCGAATCATCGAGCCATTTTTGAACGAGTCCATATTTGGGATCCGACGACTTAGCTTCGATCCATTCCTCTTTCTGCGCGGCAAATTTTTCGTCACTCGGCGTCTCAGACGTACGAACGCGGAAGATCTGGATCTTCCCTTCTTCGACAAGCGGATTGGAGAACTGCATCAACTCACTTTCCGACAGCGTCTGAAGCGTATCGCGAACGATCTTGCTGGGGATCTTGTCTTCGTTCCCCATATCCATGAAGCGGGCATTTTCGACAAAGCGGTACAACCCACCGAGGCCTTTGGTCGCGCTTCGCACGTCCACATTCGGTTGCGTCAAAGCATTGTGCAGCTCCGAAAGCAAACGATCGTCTGGACGCAGATCGATCAACATTTTTTTCGCAGCTTTCATGCGTTCTTCGTTGTTCGACCAATCCGGAACCGAAGGCGGAATCACGTTTTTGAGGATCATGATCTCGATCGCGTCGTCTTTTTTAACAATGTCAGAAACGGTACCATTCGGCGAGCGGAAAGCCCAACGCGTGTCTTCCGTGCGCAACAATTTATAGGTATTGAACGCGTCATTCAGAATTTCACACCCTTCCAGCTTCTGACAAAGCGCATTCGCCGCATTTTCACCATTTTTGACCGCTTCGACCTTGAGACGATTGGCATCCTGATAAGCCAGACCATCGTTAAGATCATCGCCATTGAGTTTAAAGCCATAGCGAACGACTTCAGCCTGAGGCGGATTCATGTATTTAAACTTGTTATTAGAGATCTCAACGTTAAATTCTTTCTCATGGTCTTTCAAAAACTCGCTGACGGCTTCATCCGATACATCGTTTTTGAACGTCAGCCAATCGACACTAAAGCGTCGGAAATCGATCTTGTACATTTCCTTCTGCTTTTCGGGCGACATCATGCCGACAAAATAACGCTGTAAAACCGTGGGACGAATGGCGTTTTCGACGAGCATATTGAGTTCATCCACCGTCACTTCGAGTTTCGCAGCCAACTGCGATGCCGAATCGACCTTGGCTTTGGCCACAAAATCATTGAGCGCCTTGGTGTGAACTTCGTTCGATGCTTTCACATTGTTCTTTTCAGCATACTGACGCATGAACTTGACCTGGAAGCATCGTTGAGCCTGATCACGTTGAAAACGCGGATTAGCAAGTGCACGTTTCGAGAAATGCACGCCCTCAAGCTCATTCTGTTTAAGGCACATTTTGTAATCACCGAGCGTGACTTCCAACTCGTCACTACGAATCACCATTTCGGAGTCTTTACCGATCTTAGGCGTCTGTTCCGGATCAGCGTGCAACGACGCATTCGAAGACTTGTGTTCGATATTGTCAGTAGGTGTGCGTTTACAGCCGGCAACCGCCACCAAACAGGCGCCAGCCACCAAAAGCTTTGAAGCACAACGAACAAAATTTGTCATATTTACCTCTCGCAAGACCGCATCGACCAAGGCCAACACGGCTTTATTTTGATCTTCCCGCTGCATTCCTCGAGGAACCACATTGGGACGATATAGCATAGTCATTTTCAGCATTTTTGCATCCGACTGAACGCAAAAAATACGGGAAAAATGGTCGGAACGTTCCGCCATTTTTCCCTTTACCAAAACTCTACGCTAATACCAACAAAAGAGGGTTTTAAATTAGTCCTCAATGTCAGGAATTTTGAGCTCACGCGAGAAGGCGCACAAATTGGATTTGAGCAGCGAAGCGCTACCAGAACAGGAAGGCGGCTCGGGGCAAGCAGCTGAGTTTTTGGAGCATGCGCCTTCGGCGTCGCACAACAAGCTGAAATAATCGACGTCGTCAGCGATCGCCTGGTATTCTTTTTCGATCTTCGAAATATCAAACGCGGCTTTCTGGCCATAGATCGTCCAGAACGACTGGCTCAGATTTTCGGGCATCAACGCCACTTCCTGAATCTTCTGAGCTTTTTGGTGGCAACTCTCACCGGGTGTCGCAATGATCTCACGCGCTTTTGTCATGGCGTCATGGGCTTTTTGCAGCGCGACATTCGGCGTGATATCGGGATCAGCTGCGATCTTATAACCAGCTTCTTCATAAACGAGACGCATCTGACGATTCTGGCACTGTTTAAAGCAACCGGACTTGGTACATTCATCGAGGCATTCGGTGATGAACGTGTTTTCCTCACCGCGGATCGAAGCGAGTTCCCACACACTGAGCGGATCGGGATACGTGACCGAAAACAGCTTTTGAGAAGCCAGAACACAGGCGCCGAGCACGACCGTCACGACCAGCAGGCGCAAAAAGTCGTAGGTGCACGCAGCCAGTTTGTTCTGAGCCAGGTCGAGCTTATTGGCGAGTGTGTAAGACGACTCACCTGTGTACTGAACGGCAAAATTCGGACGCGCTGGATCGTAGATCACGATCGGCACGAAGTCGACGCGTTTCCACTGGTGGCGCGACAACTCGTAAGTTTTTCCATCTTCGGCTGTATAAGCGATCGACTGGTTAGGTTTGGCGCAATTGAGCCATTCGCCCTCGACAAATTTACCAAACCGCATGAGATAAGCGCGGTTCCAGAAGTTCCACGACAGAATGACCCAGATCACGGCCATTGCGGGCAACGCCGAAATGATGCACCACGCCAAAAACACGCTCGACGAATCGTCATTGACGAATCGGTAAGTCGTACCAATGCCGACGAGCGTCCCGACGACGATGCTCAACAGCACTCTGAACCAGGTCTGCGACACAAAACTCGGTGCCAAAAACGACGTGCGATCGCGTTCCGTGATGAATCGGCGATTCCGCTCGTCGAGTATCTCCATGATGGTCGAAGTGAACGCCGTGTCGGTGCTCGAGCTCGGTCTAAGCTGAGACTTGGCAAACAAACCATTTCGCCACAACGTCACGCCGATCATAGCGATAAATGCGAAGATCGAAATGAACCAGGCGAGGACAGGCGCGTGATGATCGGGCGCCGACTTGAGTTCAGGCGTCCAGGCATTTTGACGAGCCGTGTTGCTGACAAAGTTTTCTTCATTAAACGTGGTTGCCGGCACGACACAATTGTTTTCGGCATCGCAGTAGCCGTACCATTTTTCCTGCGTCGAAAGCTTTTCAGCAGCGGGCGACGTGGGCATCTGAGCCAATTTCGGATTCTGGATCGATTGTTTTTTGTCATCAAAGACGAACCATTCAGCGCGGGTCTGTTCATTTGCGAGCACAAACCCGTTCTCGCTGGGCGTCAGGGACGACGGCAAGCCATCGACGACTTTTTGAGCATGAAACAGGGTCGCATCGGGCACCAGTTTCATCTTGGCGACGTCCAAAATCACGAAGGCGAGTTCTGGATTGACTGAGGTCGGACGATTGAGTTCGAGGATTTGGTAATTTTCGACGCCCGGAATGGTCGCCACGCGTTCGATGCGAGGCCATTGCCCCCGTCCGCCAATGGCGTCGAACGCCGAAAACGGCAGCGTCGCCACGCGTTCGCCGTTGGCGGCGTTCCAGCGTACCAAGGCAACATCGCCATTCTCGTGGATCGTCGTCAACACGTTATTTTTGAGCAGAGCGAGTCGACCGGGAGAATGGTAGTCCATAAGAGCCATGCGTTTCCAGGTCATAGCGGTCGTATCGATGGCCTGAGCTTTGTTATCATCGCCGCCATCCAGAACGAGCGTATTGCCATCCGCGAGGATCATGGGCGCGTCTTCGCGCACGCGCCAGTATTTGGCTTCGTAGCGATTTTGGAGTACCGAGCCCATGCGAGCCACGATGCGCACGATATTGAGATCGGACGTCACGCCCATGGCGCGAGCATCACTGCCACCTATACCGCGCACAGCCGCCGTCGCGTTCAGATGAGCGGTCGTTCGGGAACGCGTGTCAAAGCGGTAATACTCAATTTTATTGCTATCGCGGTCAACGACGAGCAAACCGCCCTCGTCGAGGTGACTGTTGGCCTGATCCACGAGTGGTTTATGATATTTCACGAAGACGGGCGGCTCAAACGCCACGCCCTGACGCGGCCACCAGGTCAACTGAGTCTTACCGATGCTGACGAGTCGGTCTGCCTGCCAAACGAAGGCGTACACTTCGGCGCGGTCGATCGGGGCAGACATTTTTTCGACCACGCGGTTGTTCTCAACCGACAAAACTTTCAAGTACGTCTGATCAGCGCCGTTTTCGTCCGTGCCATCCACCAAAAACGCCGTGAGGCGAATGTCAGGCGATTTAGGCAGTCGTTCTGCGCCCGACCAGTGCTGCGTCCAAGTCACTTTGAACGTTTGACGAGAGACGGCGTAAACGTTGTCATCATCCGCGTAGAAGATGACATCGCCAATTTCGTCGAGCGTTCGCAAAGTTCCAGGAGCAGAGGCAAAGCTCGGTGCAAACGCGTGTTTGCCGTTTTCAGATTCAAAGTCCAGGCGGTAGATGCCTTCTTCCTCGTCACGCGTACAAATCGCGCCCGACAGGACGGTGTGACCAGCTTCGTTATGCCACACGCCTGAACCGGGTTGACACGTGAAATTACCCTCTGCCGACTGTGCCCAGCCCGTCGAGGCACACAGAAGACACATCGCACTCAAACCCAAAGCCAATTTGCGAGACGAAATTTTTCGACTCATGAAAATCCCCGCCCTTTTTTCTTCAACGCTGCTCCAACTTGTCTTTGGCCCCGCCAGGCGAAGGGGTAGCGGCGTATTGGCGAAAGCCAATAGCCGCGTAGGGGGAGACTTCCCCCTCCAAATCCAAATTTTTTAACAGAGTTTCCTTTAACTACATCATATTCTCCGCATGATCACCGTGCCCTCACGACCTGCTTTTCGCCCTGATCCTGACGGCAACCATTCGCGCTTCACGTTATCAGCAAACGATTTCACGCAAACCTGGTTTTTGTCACACGAAGATTGTCTATCTATCGCAATTTACGTGTATAACTTTAAACCGCTGTTTAAAAAATTTTCGGACTTCCGAAAACTGAAAACACAACAAGTATTTTACCTAATATTGCGCTTTGATACGCAAAAAACCGTCAAAAAAAGGCCACAAAATTGAGCGAATACACGGAACTTGCCCGACACGTGCGGCATGACCTGATCAAAAATCTGGATATTCCCCAAAAAGCTGTGGCCCTTAGCGTTCCGGAGCTGCGCGTTTTGAACCATCGCCTTTTTGAGGCGCAAAGCGGTCTTTGTGCGATGGTCAGAGTCTGGTGCCCGCGCATTCGCGAATCGGCGCAGTGGCAGGCGACGTTCGAGCCGTGGCTCGCCGAAATCGAGAAGCAGGCCGCCTACCTGGAACAGAACAAAAAAGTCGTGCAGGCAGGGAACCGGCGAGCCGTGACGATCCCCGATCCGTTCATCGACGCGCTCAACGCCTTGTCGAATGCCGTACGCCAGTTCGAAGCGTGCTGCGTTCAGGCGGAGCAAAACACACTGACGAGCCGGCCGGAGCCTTTTGGCGACGATGAAATGGCCGCACTCAGCTTTATGGGGCTCGACCTGGCGATGCCAGCCAGCGAGGCAGCCGAACGCATGGTGATCGAGGATGCGTCGACCGAGGATCTGAACACATTTGTCGATGCTGACGAGCCTTCAGGCACGCCGCTCAGCCCCGAAGACACCTCAAAGATCCGGGTCTTGGTCGTTGACGACCAGCAGGTATCGATCGAACGCCTTCAGGCGCGCGAATCGCTTCAGGCGCGCTTTTCGTGGGTCACGATGTGCCATCGCGCCACGCATTGCAATGTCTGCGAACACGCCGATACGTGTACGCATCGATGCGCCCGGTCATGGAACGCGCTGCTTCACGCACTGCGTTGGGAACGGACACACGGCGGACGCATCGACCTGCTGCTCATGGACGTGCGCTTCGACACGCTCGATCCGCACGACCTGCTTTGGATCCCCGAAAAGCCGACGCTCAATGATGAAGACCACGTCAAGGCGCTTCAAGGCTTGATCATCGCGCGCGCGCTGCGCCGCGACCCCGAATTCAGCCGTCTGCCCATCATTTTGATGACCGCACTCTCGCGCTTGCCCGACGGCGCAAATCAGCTGCTCGAAGACCTCGAAGGACTCCAGTTCGTCGATGACGACAACAGTTTGGACGCACTCGCCGCACGCATGGACGGCGTCGTCCGTCAGCGACTCGAGATCCCCGATGAAACGCGCTTTTTCTGGGGAACCTCGCCTCGCATGCAAGTCGTGCGTCATCAGGCCGAACTCATGAGTTTTGGACCACGCACTGTACTCATCACCGGACCAAGCGGCGCCGGTAAAAGCTATATCGTCGAAAACGTCATTTATCCGCGAAGCGGACGACACCCACTCGTCACACTCGATCTCTCAGCCGTGCCCGAAAACCTCGTCGAATCGGAACTCTTTGGACACGTCAAAGGCGCCTTTTCGGGCGCGACCCATGACAGACCCGGTCTGATCGAAGAAGCCCGTGGCGGCATCCTCTTTCTCGATGAGATCGGCAACCTTTCGCCCGAGAATCAAAAAAAACTTTTGTTATTCTTAAATGACAAGATGCTGCGCCGCGTCGGAGCCGCCTTTTCCACGCGCCACCACGTCGACGTCAAGGTCGTCGCCGCCACACACCTCGACCTCGCCAAGGAAGTCGAAGCAGGGCGCTTCCGATTCGACCTCTACATGCGACTCGCCCCGGCCCTCGCCATCGAGCTACCAAACCTCGCTGAACGACGACAAGACCTCGGTGCCATGATCAAAATGCTCGTACTCCGCCACACACAAAGTGAAGAAGTGCGACCATTCGTCGAAGAATATGCCAAAAAATGTCACGTTCAACCCACCATCCATGTCGAATTTGGCACACAAAGCATCGAACGCCCCAAAGACGCCCTGACCCTGCGCTTTGGTCAGGCCACGCGCGAACTATTCGAGAATTACGCCTGGCCCGGAAACACCCGTGAACTCGAAAGCATCCTCGATGCGATCGTCATCAAAACCTTCTACGACGCGCGATTTGGCAATCTGTCAGGCACCACGCTCGAGATCGATCACTATTTTGCCATGTCGCTGCTCGGTCAGATCCACGCCGATGACCTCGCGCCGGAATCCGAAACGCCAACCCCAAGTCAACACCAGATGACCTGGCCAGAAGGGCCTTTCGACGGCTTTTCAGACATGCGCGCCTCACTTGAACGCGCTTATCTGCGCAACGCGTTTGCGCACGCCAACGGCAATATGGCCCAACTCGCCCAAAACCTCTTTGGCGACGCTTCGCCACAGACTCAGCACAAAGTCACGATTCGCTTTAACCAGCTTGGGTTGCGCCTCAGAGATCTCAGAAATCAATAGGATAAACATGAAATACACGCATCACATCGCGCTCTGGCTACTTTCGCTCACCTTGGGCGCCATGACTCTGACTGGCTGCGACATCGTCGTTCCCCCTGATCGCCCCCTCGAAGAAAAACTCCTGCTGCCCACCGACTACGTCTTCAAAACCATCGATTACCTGGCCTACGAATTCATCGGCGTGACCCGCGTCGACTGCCCCAAAGTGGCGTCCGCCTTTTCAGGCACCGGACGCTGTCTGCCAGCCAAGTCCCCCAAAGGCGCTACCTACGTCTGTCCGCTCGCTGCGCCATTTGACAAACTCGAGATGGGCTGCCTGACCACGGATGAAGTGCCCGCCGTCTACCTGCGCATCACCTGGAACGCCGACGCTAAAAACATCGCGTTTCCTCAAAGCTTTGGTGCCTGCCAGCCCAGTTTTGTCGGCCCCGCTGCCGGTCAGCCTGAACGATACCCCACCGATCCCGGTCACAAAGTCTGTCTGTTTGAAGGCAGCGAGACCATGATCGGAGGCCGTCTCAGCGCCAACGACGACACCGCACGCCCCATCGGTATGTAC
Source organism: Myxococcota bacterium (assembly GCA_045643185.1). Classification (GTDB taxonomy): domain Bacteria; phylum Myxococcota_A; class Bradymonadia; order UBA4248; family UBA4248; genus RGIG464. The sequence goes on from JAZUKH010000137.1 coordinate 26,088, forward strand.
CTCGACCTCGCGCAAACCGATCTGACCCCAGACACCGTTAAGGCGCCGTTCCACGGCCCCGTCGAACTCGTTATGGATGCCCGCTACTTCGAGCCGGAAGATCGCGAAAAAGCTTACCAAACCATGTTCAAAATGCTCGACGTCTACCGCGATCCGTCCACGAAAGCTGATCTGACCCAGCCACCCGCCCAAGCCACAAACAACGAGGAGAAGCCTTAACGCGGTCAAGCAGGTGAGCGCAGACGACCAGGTCAGAGACGAAGGATGGTGGACGGTAGAGACGCGCAGACCGGTTCAGAAACTCGTTGCAGCTCTGACACCATCTGCCTAATTGCCGTAATCACGAATTTCACCAACTTCAACCGTGTTTATGCCGCAATTAGACTCTGTCACATCACCGGATTTTAAACATAAACCGTCTGCTTGCGGGCAATTCCAGTCATCTTCGATCAATTTACAGTCAGCTGAACAACCGTCATTATTGGCGGTGTTTGCGTCATCGCAAATTTCTCCGGCCACGACATTGCTATTAGCGCAAACAGAATCTCCAGTTTGACCTGAACTACTCGGCGTCATTACTTGATCAATCGGATCCGAACCGCTATTTTCAAATAGTGTATTATCATGGGAAACCTCCTTATGTGATACATAATCAAACAATAATTTATAATTGCTCAGGGCATAGTCAATAGCATTGTTTGAAATAAAAACGACAGGAAAAACAAACATCAATATTGTAGTCAAAGTTGCCATTTTTCCGCTTATGTTCTTCCCATGAAGCAGATCAGCGCCGGTGTTTAAGATCGCATTAGTGAACTTTGCAACAAATCGATTGCCTAAAAACAAACACATGAGAAATGATGCGATTAGCGAAACCAGAATGATCATATACTCATCATTTTTGTGGGACAGAAGTGACTCATTATTTAATACATATCGACTAAACCAGCTACAAAATACAATATGGTACAGAAAGATAAATAGAGAATACTTACCAAACGCAGTCAAACAGGGAATTTTTCTATCTGGCATTAACAATATCAAAGAGAATGTCGCAAGTGAGGAAACCGCATACAATCCTATTCTTGCCATATACGCATTATGCAAATTCGTGTATGGATAATACGTTAAATCACTGCGCGAATAATTGAAAGTTGAATGGAGATAATAGCCAGCAACAGCTGCAATACAAACACTGAGAAGGCCAACAAGAATCGTTCGGACAGACTTTTTGCGCACCCACTTTTCGACAAAGGATTCAGGCATCAAATAGCCAACCATATAAAATGGAAAAAACGAAATAATCCTGCTTACACCAAGTGTATTATTAATTTGGGGATAATAAACCAGCCAGAAGTCCCAAACCAGCCAGAATGGGAACTATATATTTACATTTAGCAAGAATATGTGTCAATAAACGCCAGACGATGAGAGCCAGAATGTACCAGGTCGGCGACCAAGGTGTAAAAATTGAATAGTTCGAAAAGATGACACCATTCAAGCCATTAATAATGACGTATGCCGAAAACAATTTTAATATAGCTTCCTCACTCTGTGCATGCTTGCTTTTTCCAAAATAACCAGACACAAACACAAAAGCTGGCATATGGAACATATAAATGCCATTCCAAACAGCATTGACTGTTTTTATCGTCTGTATATCATTGAAGAGGTGAGCAAACACCACAAGAAAGATCAAAAAACCTTTCAGGTTATCCCAGAGTATAATTCGTTCTTTGGTTTGCATTGTATCTGTCATATATCATTCCAAATCAAAATGCGGTCCAATTATTATCCTGTTCTATTGAATTAATTTCATTTTCAGGCAGGGGATTGTTGAGCGTTTATGGCTATATATATTAGGCTTAAGATGCGAATAGCTTAATAACGACTGACGGAATGCCAAATAGCTTTTACTTTACAGAGATTTACGGAGATCATTTTAATCCCTTATCTCTGTATTGGTATGGAATTTCGGTAAGTACCTTGATTGGTATTTTAAACACCATTCGCAACACCATCCATTATAAACCAATCCTTTTCCGTCAGCGAGATGTCGCGCCATAACATAAGAATGATAGGCATCATCCGTCGTCCATGATTGCCAAAACACAATGAATGCAAACAGAAATACCAAGAAAATTCGAAGTGCAACAAAATGATTCTTGGAAAATTGTTCCCCTCTCTGAGTAATTGAATACTTTTGATCCAGCTCAACGAGCTTCACTTTGATTGTGTACCAAGAAACATCTTGCGTTAATAATTCTTTGATATTCATGATAGCCCTAGTTTCAGATTATCTCACCACAGATCACGGCCACTCAGTCTTGCTCCGATGCCTCCACCTGGATGATTAAGCTTGAAGTCGTCGAGTGTCACGCCAAGACGCTTACCAATTTCAATGGCAATCCCTTGAAGAACGATCAAATACACCGTTGTGGAATTGTTAGGAACGATGTCCCACTCGTCACCTTCATTTTGGAGCTCAATGATCAGTCGCTTATCGACAAATTCCGCAGATTTACACGCTTGCGCAAACGTCATGAGCCAGGTGTTGGTGGGACGCATTTTTAAATGCTTAGCCAGCATAACGGTTTCGTAAGTGTTGCCACCTTTTGATAGTAGAATCACTAAGTCTTGTTTGGATACCATGCCAAGATCACCATGAACAGCCGTATTCGTATGAAGAAAGCGAGCGTCTATTCCAAGTGAATTTAAAGTTCCGACAAATTTTTCACAGATCGGGACATTTTTTCCCAAACCGCTGGCAATAATCTTACCGCCATTTTGTAATGTGCAAATACATTCGTTGATCAATTGTTCGTATTCTCTTTCAGGAATGGACTGAATCGAATTACGAATGACATCAAGGACACTTTCGAAATACGAAATCATAATACCTCCTCAAGATACCAAAGACCATTGTAAAATGCACCACAAACGGAGTCATAATCCTGCCAAGCATAAGTAGTGAGGGATAACCAGATCACGGCATGAAGCAGTTGAATCTCATATCGGTCAGCGCCAGTGAGTTGGAAAAAGTCATCCTTCAGATTTTCCCAGCCATTTGAGGCGATCGAAATCTGAACATCGTTTTCCCCGATATTCAATCGGAAGTCTTTGAGATTAAAACGGTCATAATTGCCAACAATGGAATAATATAGCTTTGCCCAGTCATATCGCGCATCACCATAAATTTTTGTGAATCCAAAATACCCTCTTGGATCAATAAGAACCGGCTCGCCCGTATCACGCAACATAAGGTTAGAGAAAGTGCAATCGCCGTGAATAAAGCTAAATTGTTCACATTTCAGTTGATCAAGTCTTTTTTCCAACTCGTCAAAATAGAAATAAACATTGCGGCACGCTCGTCCATTCACTCGAATAACCTGATCATTGCTGAACGGCAGCATATCGCGAATGACTGATAATCGAGCAACCGTCTTGCGAAAATAAGCCTCATGCATGCTAAAATGATCCGTAGGCACATGGGCAGATGCATGAAGCTGCGTGAGCGCAGAAACGAGACTTTCCAACACTCGCTTTTTTTCGACTGGATCTAAATTGCATTCATAAATATTTTTTCCTTGAATCCACTCCATTTTTAGTGGATCTGTTGAATATATTTTAGGAAGGATCGGCAAATTCAAAGCCCTTGCTTTTTCGTACCATGCACACTCATCTGCAGCAAGTTTACGGCCCTGTTCATCGATGGGCAATTTGGTCAAAATGCCATTTTCAACAGTGATGCGATTGAATGGTCGACATTTTTCTTTGGGAAGCGCTTCATATTCAGAGAGAAGACCAAATTCGCGCGATCCAGCAATGCTGAATTCATTAAAATGTAAATTGTTTTCAGCCATCCAACGAACCAGTTCACCGCTCTCTGGGATGGCGCAAAGGGCTGTCTTGTTTCGAAACAGAAAGAAGCCGGCGACACCATGCTCCGTCGATCTTTCCTCAGCAAAGGCACCGTTTTTATATTGCCATCGACATGAAAATGTACCGGAAATTCCGATATAATCTTCGGTCGGTACATGAGTATCTGTTGCATAATCATCGGGCAATTTTAGTGTTGGAGGCAAAATAAGGTCAGACCAAACTAACATGAAAGGCTCATCCGATGGAATGAGTTCCAGGGCTTGCTTGACACCAGATGCCGTTTTTGTGCCTTTGGCTTCTACGATACGATATTTTACATGCGCAAAAGCATTTAGATACTTTTTCAACACATCCTTTTTGTAATCCGCAATAATAATAAATCTTTTATCAGGAAACATACGGAATAGATGAAAAAGCATGGGAAGATTTTCGACAGGAACGAGGGCTTTAGGTTTGTTCTTGGTCAAATACTCAAGTCGAGTTCCTTTTCCACCAGCCTGCACAATGATGTATTTCATAAGGCACTACACCTCCTCGCTGTTATGATCACATTTTTTAAAGACGACAAATTTACTGAGAATGTAATTGCCGACAATGACAATAATATTAGAAATCACCTTCCATAAAGCCGCATTCAGGGACATGCAATCGACCGTAACAAACATGATCAAAAGGTCAACGAGTCCCGTACCGAGCCTTGCAAGACAAAATTTGCATAGTTCAGCCAAAACGACGGTTTTGCTCATATTTTTACTTTCAAAAACGAATAATTTATTCGCAAAAAATGCGAATACAACACTGACGATCCATGCACACACATTACTGGGAACATTTTGTATTTTTAATACATCATACAACAAAAGATAAACACCAATATTGATGGCCGTAGACATACATCCGACAACACCATAGATGATAATTGATTTGAACTTTTTGAATAAGTTTAAAATCATCTTATTCTCCATCACAGAGATTCATCAATGTGAATATCTAGATCCTGCAAACCTTCATTTCGCTCTCGACGAATAGAAATGGACATTGGTAGACCAGACGGTTTATCATCATTGATCAAAATCCTTTCTCCCATCGGCATATCAAATATTATTTTGTTATATCGTATTTTGTTGTCTCTGAGAAATTTTTCAGTATTATACTTTTCGTCACTGGTTCTAGAGGTAAGGATCAAAATAAAATCACGCTCTGGAATTTGTTTCCAAAATTCGAGAACGCCAGGAAGCAGAATATCCCCTCCATGCTTATACCCATTGTGTTCAACAATGGTTCCGTCGAGGTCAAATATCCACGTTTTGGGGAGTGTCGACATGACCAGCTGCATACGATCAATCCTTGTATTGTTTATCATTGTACATCTTCAGCTGACGATAGACTTTCAATTTCTTTTTACCTGCAAGGACGTCGTCCATCAGATTTTGTAGTTCTTCCGACAGATCCTTTCGTTGAACATTCAGAATCGCCAATTTATCCATGCAATTACGGATAAATACCTCATCGACATCACTGCGTTGCAGCTGTTCCTTCATGTGGTAGATCTTCAATTCGTTAATTGACAGTTTGTCGATTAAACTTCCAATGGTTTCCATTATTTTTCCTCCACATTCGCAAGCATGATCTCGTCGATCTCTTCAATCAAATCGTTTCTATGCTGGTTAAGCGGGTTGATATTCCTGATCGCTTTCAGAACCGTTTGATCGTTTTGACTTCTGACTTTGTCTTCTTCGTGCCACATTTCGCAATTGGTATTGATCAACTCACGCACGACCAAAGCCATATCACTACGATGTTCATTCAGCGGCCTGATCCTGCGAATATCTTCGCCAACAATGACGAAATCTTGAGGACGTTCCGCAGCTTTTTGATGCCATTCGTCAATCTCATTAGAGATAATGCTCAGTATTTCAGTTGCAGTTATCATTATTCTATCTCCTCACGTTGCTTTCATTGGCTTTTAATTTGAACAAAATGCCAAGCGCTCTGGTGACTGTGCGCATTTTTAAAGAAGATCCGCCGCCAACATAATGAATGGGTACCTCAATTCCACGATAGTTTCTGCAGTAATATCGCATTTCAGTTTGAAACATGTGTCCCCGCGAAAGAAACCGAGAAAAGTCAAATTGTGAAAGGATCTCAGCTCGAAAAGCTTCAAATCCGGAGGTCATATCACGTAATTTTGTTCGAAGGACAGTATTGGCAAGAAAGGTTCCACCACGGCTTAGCAGACGACGATATAACGGCATATTTTCGTCCATGCCTCCGTCGATGAATCGACTGCCCCAGACGCACTCGTAACCTTGATCCAGCATTTCGATGAATGCGGGGATGGCCTCTGGGGCATGACTTCCACCGGCATCCATTTCGATGATGTAATCCGCATGGCCCTTTAATGCTTCCTCATAACCTTTCATATAGCATGAAGCAACACCAGTAGATTCTTGGAAGAAGACTTTGTGAACTCGATGATTCGTTTTGAGTTCATAATCATCAATGATGGCTTCTGTTGAATCATGGGAATATTTATCGATAACGGGATAAACATAGAGATTATCGAAAGGCAGACCTAAAATCCTATCGAGAATATTCGCCATCGTCTGTTCTTCGTTAGCGACGGGCATGATAACGATGATTTTTTTCATAATTTTATCCCAATGTTCCTATGTTAGATTTTTTTATATAAGAAGAAAGTCAGTGTGTTACCATTATAATAATAATTTTCAGAAGTATCAATTAGTTGATAAGAAGTTCCATCGAGAATGTTCATCATTGTCTCACTTTCTCTTGATGTAATGATATAGTCAACAATCTCGTTTTTTATACACTTAAGTTGTTGATTCTCTACATCTGGTGTGACGAGATTAAGTTTACTAAAATATTTCACTTTGGGGTATGTTTGGCTGCTTTTAAAAAAGCCAAAGTCATAATTTTGATAAACAAGAATATTGGCATTTGGAATCTGCGATATTGATTTTGCGAAACGCACCTGTGGTAACGGTGATTTTGAAAAATAAAAAGAATCACGAACTCCATAACCGGATAAAGTACAGACTAATAACAAAACAACCCAAAGTAAGATTTCTTTCCGTCCGTTAAGTTGTATGTTCACGCATTTGATGCCTATCGTTAAAACCAGAAATATCAAAATGAATTTGGATAATATTTTTGCATTTTCTATCAGCCAGCGAGGATTAATTTTGTCTCCAAGCATGATGCTATACGTAAAGCACGCTTCTGAAACAAAAAAGTGAATTATAAAAGCAATTATAATCAGGAGCGCTTTTGTTGTGTTTTGAAGTTGAGATTGCTTATATGTGACAAACCCAAGAGGGACAAAAGCAAGTAGGGGTAACGGATAATAATAAAAGATAACTTTTAGGCAGCAGGAAGCAAGGAACGTCGTTGCAAATGTTATCAAGATTAGTATTTTTATGTAGGTTATTTTTTCTTTAAAAATTAAACCTATTCCCAATACAATGAGTATTAAATTTGCAATATCCTTATAGGCTATTAGCAATAGTGTATAAAAATGTCCGAGTTTGCTCGGAATCACATGCTCTCCAAAGATATTCCCAATGAAATACACATTAATCATATCGCTGAAGCTATGCGTTATTGCACAGTATATCACCGTTGGAAGGCTGGATATTGCAAATCCGCCGAGAAACCAGAGAATGGTTTTGCCAAGTCTTGGTAGGTTCTTTTGAGCGATATTCCAGCCAACGACATAGATCACCAAGCCGGAATAAAAGCCTAACATGGCATATTTGGTCCAAAAGATCGCGCCGCAGAGTAAACCAATCAGAACAAGTTCTTTATGAGAATAGTATTCTCCGCGTTTTAAACAACGCAACGTGGTGTACAGACCATACGACGACATCCACAAAAAGAGCTCTTCAGGTACGCCACCGAACATAAATGTCGTCGATGTACAAAGACAGAACTCCAAGCAAAGCGCATACAGAAATGCTCTTATTCGCCCCGCATCCTCGTCATATAAAAGAATGGTCTTTGTGCCAAAATAGACAAACAAGGCATTGGTAACGCATTCAAACAAATAGATCGTAAAATAGCTGTTTCCAAGAATGTGGATCAAACTATATATAAAATAGAGAAAAGGCCCCTTATGCTCAAAAATATCTCGATAGAGTACTTTGCCATGAAATAGTGCATCCGTCACAGAAAGGAAAATATTGACATCAATATAATCATTCATCGGGTAAATGAGCGAATTTTTTGAACACACAAAAAGCAAAACAGTTGAGATAACCAGTGATACTATAAATATCCATCGATCACTGAATGTATTACTTTTGTTATCTGTGAAGCTCAACATGTTTCGACCGTAATATATTTATTATCATTTACCCTAGAATTTTACGAAGTCGATTCGCATTTTTTGCGCGTTGATAAAATACGAAATGCCGCGCCAATTCACGAAGGTGAGTAGCGCGGCAGCCCAACCGTATGCCGCAGGCATTGGCTGGTGACGAAAGGCACATGACCGCAGGCCATACGCCTCGCTTCTAGAATTTATTATGGATGTAGACATCGTCGACGACCTTTCTTACGGTGATGGCATCGGCCTGCATTTTTGAAACGATGTCGGGGTGTTCGCGCGCCATATCGTGTCGCTGCGTTCTGTCGTTTTGATCAAAAAGCTGAGCCGGAGTGCCTGGTACAAATATGGCTGAGTAGTCATTATTTTCTATTGCAGTGCTACCGCCGCATGCCGCGTATTCAAAATTATTGTCGTTGATTGCAAAGATCGAGTGGCCAAGGTAACTGTTGTCATCACAGATTCCAGCCAGATGCATAATCGTTGGCGCGATATCAGCATGAGATGTGGCGACATCATAAGTTCCATGACCAATTTCTGGAATATCAGAAATAATAATGAGCGGAACCCAGTTCACATTGTGTTTCATCGTACCATAGCCCTGCATGACATTTTTTTGCTGACTTGCGTATTCCCCAAATTCAAAACCATGGTCACCCGTGATGATCACGACGGTATTGCGCAGAAGGCCTTCTGCTGCCAGGTTGGTCAGAAACTCTCGGATAGCGGCATCGTCGTACGCGAGTGTTTCGTGCATACGATCAATGAGCGGTGCGTTTGGGGCGAGTTTGGACGGCACACCTTCGGGAAGTTCGTACGAAACGTGATTAGTAATCGTCAGCAGGCTGCCAAAATAGGGCGTGCCGGCTTTGACATTGGTCCGAACGAAATCAGCGAGTTTGGCAAGCGACTCGCGATCGTCACGGGAGCTCGTGCTGACAACGTTCCCATACCATCGCCTTGCCCATAAAACTTTATTATCAAATTCGGTATTGCCGGATAAAACCATTTGCGTCGCATAGCCATGGGCACGCAAAGATTCGGGAAAGCCGCTGATTTTGGTATCCACAAAGTATTCGACGAGCTGTCTACTGTGCGGCGGAAGACCTGTGTGAATAGCCATAAACGCAAAAATGGTCGGTTGACCATTTGTTATATGATGACGATAAACTCTTGTATTTAGACCGTTCTTTTTAATAAATTCGGCCGATCCATCTGCAAGCGATTGAATAAATGGGGCATGCACCATCTTCATTTCGGGGTTGAGTGCGGGAATGTCCCAGGCGCGCAACGTTTCGGCAAATATGAGAATAATATTGGGCTGCTTGCCGGTGAACGATTGGCATTGCCCTGTATACTGCTTCTTTAGCGGTGTTTTGTTGTCATTGATAAACGACCAGTTGGTATCAGTGTTGGCGGATTTCCACATATTTCGTAGCGCATTGATATCTTCAGTCAGAATTTCCGGTGTTTCATCGACATAATCCGGTATTTTTAAGAGATCTTTCGTTATTTGATATAAACTCGGCATCGACTGCATCTGGTAGGATGTCAGCATGAATTGTCGGTCGCCATTGTCATTTTCGTGATAGAACGCTAGGACAAAATTTGCGGTCATGATTGTCCAAAGAAGAACAAAAAATACCGACAACAAACCACGTTGCTTTCTAGCGAGTTCCGAAAGTTTAAAAAGAGGTTTCCTAAGTGCGATGGCTGCGATGATGAAGGTAATCGGGATGAGAATGATCCAAATTGAAGAATAGGCACCGCGTGCATCTACGCTCAGAATGTTACCAAAAACCACGCCTCCTTGCGTCGGATCATACAATTGCAGATCGGCTAATGTGTAGTGCATGCCCGTGTAGCGCATGAACTCATGATCGGCATGAAAGGCGACGATTGTGAGTGCGAAGATGATCGTCTGTGCAATATAGAGAATGTTTTGTAAATTTCGCTTACGAACAAATAATGAAATGACAAAAGCAGGAAGCGAAATGACAAAAAATGCTATTGATGAGAAATAGATTGCTTCACTATATAAATCTAAACCGGTTGTTGCAAACCTATCTAACCCGAAGGGTAGAGTTCCAAAGAAATATAATGCCTCACATAATAAATCGGCAAGAATTGCCAGTACAGTGAGAAGAAATATAGCCAGTGAAAAATTCATTATTCTTCAACTAAACGAAGCAACCGAATCTAAAGTGCGACCTTTAATTCCATCAATGTTATTTAATATTTATGCGATGCAAACCTCATCACCAATAAATTATGGCGAAGGCATCTCCCTATTTAGATGGTTTTGTCATATTATCGTCCGCACTGAAAAATTTCCAAACTTCGCCTCCATAATAGAAATCCAAATTGTAGAGTAGTGTGTTCAATATAGCCGAATTGCACTTGCTTGAAAGAACGACACGAGCCGCTCTTTGAGCGGCTCGTGAAACATTTCGGGCTTGAACGCGCGATATGAATTATTCCTACGTAGAACTACCCATACCACAACTTACTTCAGCAGGCGCTGAAGCGGTGACTCCCGTACCAAGAACGGTAGCGTCAATAATAACGCCAACCACACCACAGTTATTACCAGAAATGGTAAAAGCTGAATCTTTTGTTTCACTTAATGATGCATTCGCGGCTGCTTGAAAAGTAGTATTTCCATCAAGTTTATCCGTTACTTTCGATACGTATGAATATTGATAATAATAAGGTTTTGAAATCTGGAACTTAAGATCTGTCCAAGGCGAAGCTTTCATATTTGTCGTGGTTGTACTAGCCGATGGATTTTCTTTAACCCCAATCCCCTGAGCAGTAGAAGGTAAATTCTTGTTGCTACCAGACGGAACATATACTTTTGTAACAACACTAAGGCCGGTAGTATCACCAGTTTTTGCATGTTCTTCCTGGAAAAATGCAAGATTTCCATCAGCAATTGTTTTAAGATTTTCCTTAGCTTCAGCCGTTTTGCTATTCTTGATGTACTGCATATACCCCGGGATAGCGACGACGGCGAGGATACCGATAATGGCGACGACGATCATCAATTCGATGAGGGTGAAACCTTTTTTGTTCGTGTTAAGAGTCATCATAGTAAATTCTCCTTACAGAAAATGGACGTTATTTTTCAGCAACGCCCTGTAAACAAAAACTCCTAAGTAGGATCTCGGATTTGAGCTCCGTACGTTGAACAGGTATAATCGCAGAAACCGTGCCAACTGATTTTTTGCGGAGAAACAATTTTTTTTGGCAAGATATAGTCTTGATTTCCGTGATTTTGGACGCATATTTCTCAGCACCATTTTGCGGAGAAAAATGACAAAAACTGACAATTTTTGTCAGCAGAATGGGTGACGTTTTTTGTCACCTAACGTTTTTTGCGGAATTCTAGGGCATTGGGAACCGTTTATTTTCAGCAACCGCGTGTGGAGAAAAATTACCCTTTTTGATCATCAAATGACCATCTTGTCTGGCTAACGTGACGCGACTGACTCAAAACTCACCGAGTCGCGCCTCACAGGCGCATTTTGGGAATGCGTGCTAACCTCCTTCATCGGCAGAAAGTGGCGTATTGGGCCCTGCCAGGCGAGGGGGGCGCGGCGTATTGGCAAAGCCAATAGCCGCGTGGGGGGACACGGAAAATTGTCAATCCAAATGCATATTTGAGTAAACCATTTCCGGTGTCTTCCAACCAAGCACTTTTCGAGGTCTCCGGTTAATCTCTTCACAGACCTGACTGATGTACCTGTCAGAGACCTTGGTAAAGTCAGTTCCTTTTGGGAAATACCAGCGAATTAATTCGTTTA
>JAZUKH010000138.1:0-7597 GCA_045643185.1 Myxococcota bacterium
CTCGCGGTCCGCCCGTCTCTACTCGCGGTCCGCCCGTCTCTACTCGCGGTTCGCCCGTCTCTACTCGCGGTTCGCCCGTCTCTACTCGCGGTCTGCCCGTCTCTACTCGCGGTCCGCCCGTCTCTACTCGCGGTCCGCACGTAATTGGTAGGTCTCTTTGTTGTCATAAGTTTGCAAATCAGTTAAAATATATTATGCCGTTTTCTCGTGAGACGAGTTTGGCAAGTTTGATACGCAAAACACAGCGTTGTGCTGTGAATGCTCGTGCGGTGTGCGGGCGATAGACTAGGAAGCATTCGATGGACGACAGTTTATATAATGGTGGAATCTACGGCGTTTGTGAAGACCCGAAAAACAAGCCATTGACCGAACAGGAAATGTCTCAGGAAGATCACCAGATCGATGCTGAGTATGACGTCAACGAGGAGCGACTCGGGCGTGGTGGTTGTGCTGTTGTCTATGAAGGCTGGCGTAAAGCTGACGACTTTCACGTGGCCATCAAGGTGCTGGCCATGCCGGCAACGGCCGATGAACAGGAAGCCCGTGTCAATCGCAAGCGCTTCTACCGCGAAGCCAAGCTGATTGCCTCTCTTCAGGAAGAACACATCGTCGGCTGCGTTGACTACGGTGTGTATGAGCGCGATAACAACTCACCCTGTATGGTCCTCGAGTTCATTAAAGGCCAGGAACTCGGCGATTACATGAAAACGACGGAGCATCTTTCGATCGGTCAATCGGTCAGTATCGTGATCCAGGTGCTTCAAGGGCTTGCCGTCGCCCACGAAAAAACGATCATTCACCGTGATATCAAGCCCGGCAACATCATGGTGCTCGAAGAAAGCACCGAAGAGGCGCCGCGTATTAAGGTCCTCGACTTCGGTATCGCGACCGTTCTTGAAGCCACCGATAACAGCAGCACGCTGATGACGCAGCAGGGCAATATCCGTGGTACACCGCCTTACATGGCGCCGGAATTGTTTACGGGCGCCGAACGAGCCTCCGTCGAGAGCGATCTGTACGCTGTCGGCCTCGTCTTGCTTGAATGCTTGACCAACGTCGTCGCCTTTGACGGCGCTTCCTTCATGCAGATCGCCTACAAACAGGTCAACGAGGAAGCCGAGATCCCAACATACATTCCTGAATGCCTCGCCAATGTCATTCGTAAGGCAATTGCCAAAAAGAAGGCAGATCGTTACCATTCTGCTCAGGAATTTATCGCTGATCTCCAGGCAAACGTCGATCAGGCCATCGCAGAATATCCAAAATGTGCGGCCAATTATGCCAAGTCGAGCGGCAAAAATTACCCCTCTAAATTCAAGGCATTTTGGCGTCACAACAAGAAGAACGTGATTCTCGCCGCCATCATTGCGTTGGTTTTCATTGTTATCACGACCACGCTCGTCGTGGTCTTGACGCATCGTCAGCCGACCAAGACCATCATTGTTGATGACGCCGAAACGCGTGAAGCCCTCGAAGCCGCCAATGCCGAAAAAGCGAAGTTGAGCGAAGAGATCGAAAAAGCGCGTTCTGAAAATAATCGCCAACTCCTTGAGGGCGCGCGTGACTATGCGTCCGAAAAACTCATGAGTGCATGGAATCGAGCCGTCAATGCAACGCCGGAGGCTTTCTCAGACGAAGTCGTCGAGAATAAACCCAAGTCGTCCATTGAGGCGCTTCGTAAAAGGAAAACCGCTGCTGCTGAGCCCAAGCCGGTTGAAGAAGAAAAGCCAAAACCAGCTGAGAAAACGACAAAAACAACGACTCCGACCAAAAAGAAGACTTCCAAGTCGAATTCCAATGGTCGTAAGCGCGATACGATGCTCATGCCGACAGGCCTTATTTAATTTGTTATTTTTTTTGGGGGGGGGAAGTCTCCCCCTACGCCGCTATTTGGCATTCGCCAAATACGCGGCTACCCCCTCGCCTGGCAGGGCCCGACAACGGGTTGCATTGTTGCCTATAACTAAAAAAAGCCGCTTTACGCGGCTTTTTTTAGTCATAGTCATATTGATTTTGGTGTAAACAATTAGCTATGGAATACAGGTTTGTGCCTCGTACTCGGTTCGAGGTGCGACGACGTTGATCAACGACGTAATGGATACATTGATTAGCATTAACGAGTTCTATGGCTGAGACAGTATTGGCAGATCAAGCGGTTGCGCGCGCCGTCATGGCGCTTCTCGTAGCAGACACGGCGCATGCGCTCAGTGAGTGGGGACGCCTGCAAAGTGATTTTGGCGGCACCGAGTGTCCGAGATCGCCCGAGTCTTGGACGGCTGCGCCCATCACACCCGTGGTGGCGCCGTCGTCAGCGGTTCGCACACCTAAGCCCGTATCGGTCGAGTCGCCTGTATCGGTCGAGTCGCCGGCATCGACACCGGTGGCTGCATCGGTCGAGTCGCCGGCATCGACACCGTTGCCTGCATCGGCCGAGTCGCCGGCATCGACACCGACTTCAGCGACGGCACTTTTTGCGTCACTTCGTTCGCACGAAAACACAGCGACGGCGCAGAACCGAGATCCGCTGGCTTTGAAACAGAAACTCGACGAAACGATCCGCAACTGTCGACTTTGTGGACTTGGGCGCCGTCGCGAGGACGTTTTGACCGGCTATGGGCCGATCGACGCCAGGTTGATGTTCGTTTTCGCTGGTGGAAATCCACATGAACTCGAAGAAAAGCACATTTTGACTGGCGAAGCCGCTGCGTTGATGGACAACATCATCGCTGCCATGGGCGCGTTGAGTCCGCATGCAGCCAAAGACCGCATTTATTTCACCAATGTCATCAAGTGCGAAGCTATTCCGGCACCCAATCAGCGCAAAGAGTGTTCACGCGCCTGTCTTAACCACTTGCGCGAAGAAGTGCGTATCATTCAACCCGACGTTATCGTCGTGTTCGGTCAGACCGCCTACAGCGCCATGTTTGGCGACGAAGCCAGTATTCTCAGCGTTCGTGGGCAGATAAGGCGCTTTGAACAGATCGTCACCATTCCGACCCATCACCCGATGGAGATCCTCAAAAACAAACAACTCAAGCGTCCAGTCTGGAACGACGTGCGCGAAGCCATTCATCAGCTCAGACCAACCTCGTCGTAGGCCCTGCCAGGCGAGGGGGTCGCGGCGTATTTCGTATCGAAATAGCCGCGCAGGGGGAGACTTCCCCCTCCTCCATCCATCATCTATATATAAAGTGAGGCGTGTCATGCCATTTATCATGCTCGAAAATTGCACGAAATCCAGTGAAGAACATCGGCTTTTTCACTCGATCACGACGATCGGTTCCTCGCCCGAGAACGAGATCGTCTGCAACGGTCCTGGCATTGGGGCTGAGCACGCTCAGTTTATTATTGATGAGGAGGGATTTTGGATCTTGCCGTTGTCGCCCCGCAAATATGAAGTGTATGTCAACGGTGACCGCGTCAAGAAAAAGACGGCAGTGCATTATCAGGACCGCATTCGTCTGGGCGAGTTGGAGGGTGTTTTCACGGCGTTGAGCTCGATTAAAGAGGAGCCGGTGGACGAGTTGACGCGCTATTCGCCCGATATCGTGCGCAAACTGCAGGTCATGGCGACGTCGTTGTCCGGCAATTACACGGTCGGTGAGCTGCTGAACCACATGATGGACGAAGTGATCTCGCTCGTGGATGCTGAGCGTGGGTTCATCGTGCTGATCGAAAATGGCAAGCCTGTGGTGCGTGTGGCGCGTAACTTCAGACAGGAAGATATCGTCAACGAAGGCGAATTGAGCGATTCGATCATTCGGCACGTCATCAAGACGCAGGAACCGTTGATCATCAAGGACGCGTTTGGCGATGCCCAGTATAACGCCGCCGAGAGTGTTATTCGTTACAAACTGAGCAGCGTCATGTGTGTGCCGCTTAAAGACCGCAATCACTTGATCGGCATCATTTATGTCGGAAACAAGAACTGCGTGAACGTGTTCCAGGCGCGTCATCTTGAGATGTTGAAGATCTTTGCGGCGCAGATGACGTTGATTTTGGCCAATGCGATGCTTGTCGATGACTTGACGCTGTACAGTCAGAAACTCAAGACAGAGCTGAAAGACCTGAAATATGGTGAAATGATCGGTAATTGTCCGGCGATGCTCGAAGTGCGGCAGCTGATCGATCGCGTCGCGCCGACGGATGTGCCCGTGTTGATCGAAGGCGAGACGGGGACGGGGAAAGAGTTGGTCGCGAACGAGGTGCATCAGCGGTCCAAACGCATGAATCGCACGTTTGTGGCATTTAACTGTGGTGCGTTGTCACCGACGTTGATCGAATCACAGTTGTTTGGGCACAAAAAAGGCGCGTTCACCGGAGCGGATCGCGACAAGATCGGTCTGTTCAAGGAAGCCGATGGCGGCACGATCTTTTTGGATGAGATTGGCGAGATTCCTTTGGAATTACAGGTGAA
Source organism: Myxococcota bacterium (assembly GCA_045643185.1). Taxonomy (GTDB): domain Bacteria; phylum Myxococcota_A; class Bradymonadia; order UBA4248; family UBA4248; genus RGIG464. The sequence continues at coordinate 4,418 of JAZUKH010000138.1, forward strand.
GTTGTTGCGCGTGTTGCAGGAACACACGATCATGCCGATCGGCGCGACCAAGCCGGAACACGTCGACATTCGCATCATCGCTGCGACGAACCGTATTTTGGAAGACGAGGTCAAAGAAAAGCGTTTTCGCGAGGACTTGTTTTATCGCCTGAACGTGATTACGATCAAATTGCCGCCGTTGCGTGAACGTGGTGAAGATATCGTCAGCATTGCCAAGTCGATGATCGAGCGTGAGTGCACCAAGGGTGGGTATAATCAGCACCAGTTGTCGGTCGAAGCCGAGCATGCGCTGCGCAATTACTCGTGGCCGGGCAATATCCGCGAGCTGCTCAACAAAGTCATTAAGGCGCTCATCATGGCGGATAACAAATACATCATGCCAAAAGACCTCGAATTGGAACCCGAATACCTGAAGCCGACGATCACGTTGGGCGATGCGGAAAATAGCTTCAGAAAACGCTATGTGCTCGAGGCACTGGCACGCAATAACAACAATAAGACCAAGACGGCGAAGGAGCTCGACATTACGACGCGCACGCTTTACCGAATTTTGGACGAATTGGCGCCTGAAGGTGAAGGCAATTCATGATGAAACGGCTTTTTGGGCTCAGTCTGGGGGGATTAGCGCTCTTGGTGAGTGGCTGTGTCGGTGTTTTTGATGAGATCACTGCCGAAAAGACGCTCAACCTCGGTGAGATCTCGCTGTCTTCGGTGGATCAGAAGTTTGGCACCGAGACGACCAATGCCGTCATTCGTCGTTCCGAGTCTTCCAAAGGCATGAACGAGTATTTGCTGACGCTCAACGCGAGGTTGAACGGCACCGGCGACGCCTGGCTGCGCGCCTGGTTGCTCACCCGTGTCAAACGTCCAAACGATGTTGTGGAGGTCCACGTCTGCAACACGTTTTTTAAATGGGAAAACTTTGGAAAACAGGAACAGGAATTTAACGTTGACTATATGCTTTGCGAATTTGTCAATGCAACCGAACAGACGTCGTCGGATGGCGATCATGCTGGCGATGGGCAAAGCACGGTTGTTCGAAGTCCAGAGCTGTTGAGCGAAGCTGATACGGCGGTGTTTGCGTTTTCGATCGCCGATTACGCGCCCGAAGGCAAGGCGATGGAAGAATCCTGTGAATTGTTGGATGCAAAAGATGATGCCGTTGGCGTCTATGATTTGCTCGAAAACGTCGTTTCAAGCTATGGCTCGACCGAGAGCAAAAAGTATATGCATTTGCCTGCTATCCGTCTGGAAGGCTCGTGTCCCCAAAAACATTGATGGGGTTCGGTGATAACGCGCCTCGTGGTTGAGAAAAATTCAAAATAGAAGTAAAAAGACCGGCCTTTTGGGGCAACGTGCGCGCATGACGCGCCTGGAACTAAGTTCATCATTCATACGAAATACATTAGGAGAAAAGAATGGGTTTATTTGATAAGATGCTCGGCCATGATGCCGCGTGGTATACCAAAAGAGCTTTGAAATTCGCGGATCGATCTGACTTTGGTGAGGCTTTGACGCTGGTTAAGAAAGCCGAAAGTCTGGCTGATAACGACGAAGCGAAAAAAGCGGCGTCGGAAGCGCGTCAAAACATTGAACACCGTACATACGAATTGGCGGTTGAACAGGCTAAGGAATACATGCGAGGTCACATGCACGTGAATGCGCAGAACGCGATCGATCGTGCGTTGCGCTTCGCCCATTCCGAAGAGGAACGTGACAGCGTGCGTCAGCTCATCGACTCCGACTTGTTCAAAGACGACGGTGAAGTGGCTGCCGAGATCGATGAAGCCCCGAAAGTTGAAGGCGAAGAAAAAGTCAGCGGTATGGAACTCGACGATAAGTGGTCGCTCTATGTGGCGCACCTGCCGTTTGCGCGTGCCCAGCACTTTGAAAAACTCGGTAACGACTTCAAACGCGCTTGGATCGAACTTCAGGAAGGTAATTTTGACGAAGCCATCACTGGTCTCAGTGCCGTCCTCAATGAACATGAGGATGATGCTGAAGTCATGGTCGAGTTGGGGCGTGCCTACTTTGGTAAGGGTGAATTGCCAAAAGCGCGTGAACTCGTCACCAAAGCTGAAGAGATCAAACAGAACGATATCGATGTCATGCTGTTGCTCGGTCAGATTCTGTGGTCGATGAAAGACTTTGATGCCGCTGAAAAGATCTTGCAGAAAGCGTACGACCAGGAACCGGATAATAACAACGTTTTGGCTGCAGTTGCTCAGCAGGGCCTGATGACGCACGAACTCGAATCGGGTATCGCAGCGGTTGAACAGCTCATGGAAAATGTGCCCAAAGACATCTCGGTCCAACGCCTCGCCGCGCGCCTCTATCTCGAAAATGACCAGGAAGAAAAGGCGCTTGAATGCTTTGAAACGATCAATCGTCTTTACTGGAACGTCGATCCGCGTACCAAGAAGATCACCTTCGACAAGAATGCTGCGGCTGCGGCTGCGGCGATCTACTTCAAACGCGGTGAAAAACTTGAACGCGCTGTCGAACTTCTCGATACCGTTCGTGCCTCGACCGAAGGCGATGAGCATATCGGCATTTGTATGCAGCTCGCCGACGTTTACGAGAAAATGGACAAGAAATCCAAACGCGATGAAGTGCTCAACGAAGCGCTTCGCTTCCTCGATGACAATTACGAAAACTCGAAGGGCGAAAAGCGCATGAACGTCTGCTTGCAATACGCCGATATCTGCAACAAGATCGGTGATAAGAAGCGCCGTGACGAGAAATTTGAAGAAGGCATCAAATTCCTCGACGATATTTATGATCAGACCGAAGGTGAGCGTCGCGTGAACCTGGCTATGCAGTATGCTGAGATCTGCGACAAGTGTGGCAAACAAGACCGCGGTTTGGTCAAGATGAATGAAGCGCGTGACATCGTTTCTGTCGAGGCGAACAAAGGCAATCCGCTTGCAAAACTCGCCCTTGAAATGATCGAAAAACGCATTAACGGCGAAGAATTGCCTTCACCGCAAGAATTTGCCAAGAAACAGCAGGAGATCATTCGTTCGCTTCAGGAGACCGCGCGCGCAGCTCAGGCTGGGCGAGCTTCCATGGCTGGCGTCAACGAAGCGGAAGACGCCGACGTCGAAACGCGCAACACGCAGGTCGCGCACCCGACGCAGCTCGATAACAAAGCTGCTGATGCTTTGCTCCGCAGCTTTG
>JAZUKH010000139.1:0-5934 GCA_045643185.1 Myxococcota bacterium
CATCGTAAATCACCTTCGTCAGCTTCCCCACGTCGTCGTAAGCTACGTCGACGGTTACGCGCTCGGTCTGGGCGCCGAACTCACGCTGGCTTCCGATTACGTCATCGCCGGTCCTCAGGCACGTTTTGGCTTTCCGGAAGCCTCGTTGGGCATCATTCCCGGGGCAGGCGGCACCACCTGGGGCGCCCAGGCTTCACGTCAGGCGTTCTCACACTTACTTGTGGCTGACCACTTTGGGCGCGAAGAAGCCGTCAAATGCGACCTCGTGAATGCCTGCGTCGAAGACGAAACCGCAATGTTCCGCATCCTCGAGCGCTTTTCTGAACGGCTCAGCCACACCGATCCGCAATCCCAAAGCGCCCTCAAACGCGCACGGGCACGCGCCTATTTTGACACGCACGACGACCAAATCGAACACAGCGCGTACCAATTTTGTCTCTCGAAAAAATCATCCGTCGATTTTAATTTATGAATTTTTCGTGAGTTAAATTTTATCATATCACAAACCCCAACTTCAGGCGCGCTTAACGCCTGAACCTTCCCGCCAGATCGCGCGATATAATGTTTTTTGGACGGGGGGAAGCGTCCCCCCGCGCGTCTATGGCTATCGCCATACGCCGCTCCCCCCTCTGTCACCGAGCGGAGTTCTGTCGTTATCGTCACCTAATACGACCTAACCCGTGTCCACTCGTCCAAAAAACACAACCCAAGTCCTCACGACACAAAACACGGCGATCCCAAAATCATTCCCTTAAAGCAACGATCGGCGAAGTCGGGTAGGGGAATAACCACGTCGTTGTGCCTGTCCAAATCCATTTCGGCACAAATGACGTTGTTTTATCATGATTTTTACATTTGTTCAGCACTGAACAGAATGAAATTCACAACCTGAATATAATTCGATAACGTTTTTGCTTATCACAAAAATTTCACAACAAAACATTTTCGTGATTATACAAACGTATCCGCGCGTCTAAACACTTTATGACGCAATGCGTCATAAACCACATAACGCAATAACGCATTGCGTTATGTATAAAAATCACCGACATCAATCCATTGATCGAAAATGAAGGCGAATAAACAAGGTCAATAGATATCGTCGATAGGCGAGCACCGATGAGGAAAATGGCAAAACATCGTGTTCTGGAAGCGTCCGATCCGTGGACGAAGCGGCGATATATAACCAGTTTATTCACTGGGCAAAATTACGGGGTGTTCACATTTTCAACAAGGGCGATTTATGATAGATAGGCGCGCCCTTGCGGCTCACCTGGCCGATCGCATGCGTTCCGCCTGGCTGCAAACGATTTCTATTTTAATTTTATCCCCATTTGAGGAGTTTTCATGGCCAAACTATATTTCCGCTACGGTGCCATGGGTAGCGCCAAAACACTCAACTTACTGGCAGTAGCCCACAATTACGAGGCTCAAGGCAAGAAAGTTTATCTAATCAAACCGGCTTTAGACGACCGGTTTGGGGTGGCTCTCATCAAATCCCGTGCAGGACTGGCGCGCGAAGCCGATCTTTGTGTTCAACCCGACAGTGTGATCGATCGCTCCAAACTTGATGGCGTCGACTGTATTCTTGTCGACGAGTGCCAATTTTTGAGCGAATTTGTCGTGCACCAGTTACGCAACATCACGACGGACCTCGAGATCCCGGTCATTTGCTATGGTCTCAGAACCAACTTCAAAACACGTTTGTTCGAAGGGTCCAAGCGTCTTCTTGAGATCGCAGACACCATTGAAGAAGTGAAGACCACGTGCGCCTTCTGCAACCGCAAAGCGGTGTTTAACATCAAGCTTCGCGAAGGCGCCGCCTGCACGACGGGTGCCGAGATCGAACTCGGAGCCGAAAACCTCTATCAGCCGGTCTGCAGTCGCTGTTACGAAGCCCGTGTTGGCAACGCCAATCCGTTGCGCTGCAACGGTGTCGAGGTCTGGCTCGTCCGACACGGTCAAACCGTAGCCAATGAAAATGGCACGTTGTCGGGCTGGATCAACGCGCAACTCACACCAACCGGCATCCAACAGGCTGAATCTCTCAAACCTGTCCTTTCACAAGTCGATTTCGACGCTGTCTATGCTTCAGACCTCGACAGAGCCATCGAAACAGCACGTCATTGCTGGGGTGAACCCAGTCAAACCTCAGCTTTGCGAGAGATGTTTTTTGGCGATTACGACGGCAAAGCCATCAAAGACATCGATCCCGAGTGGATCAAAGCACTTTACCGTTTTGAAGAAGGCTTTTCAGCGCCAAATGGCGAAACCATCGAAGATGTCTCCAGCCGTGTCTCCAAATTCCTCGACAGCCTAAAACCAGGACGCTATCTCATCGTCTGTCATGGCGGCATTATTCGCACGATTTCGCGTCACCTAGGCGAAGATCGCTTCCTCAACAACGGTTCAGCACTCGTGATCGACTGGACGCACAAAAAGATCCTGCAGGCCATCTCCACAACCTAGCGTCAAAAAGTGCAGGGCAGAACTTTAGAAACTGACGGTGTACTGATAATCGCTACGCACAGTCAATGTCTTGGGGGTCAGTTCTGCCGGCACGAATTTCGCGCCTTTTTTAACTTCGTAGACGGCAATACTGATCGTTTTATTATAGGCATACCCACCTGGAATATCGTTCCAACGGATCGTATTATTCGTCTTAGTATTGAGTTCGATCTTTTTCTTACCGATCATGGCGAAATAATCGTACTGGTCAGCGCGCGACGTTTCGACACGCAGATGCGCCGGTTTCCAAGCCAAAGTGATCGGCGGCAGATCCTTCCCCGCATCACTCGGACCGATTTTGATCGTCTTACTGAAGCTTTCAAACTCACCGCTCGTCACAAACAACGTATACGCACCCGGTTTAAGCGACAATTGAAACTTACCCTGAGTATAGTCGGCATCAAGGTTGACGACTTCCTTATCAAGCGAAGTCCCTGTGACGCGGATCTTACCGGACTCAGGAAAAATACGCTGGGTGAGAGAGATCTTATCAAGAACGAGCGTGTTCAACGAGGCAAGTTCCAGGCTGGGCAAACGACGACCAGCGTCGCCGTCTTCCACGGTGATCTGCAGAGTCGCATCGACGAATCCGTCGCTTGAAACAGTGATGGCATACTGTCCAGGCAATAACTGATAAGCGATGTTGCCGTGTTCATAAGCGAACGAAGTGCGAACAGATTCACCTGTCCTGGTGGTTCCCTGAATCGCAACCGTCCCTGTAGCGGGCACGATGTTTTGAGTCATCGAGAGCGGAACAGGCTGTTCGGCCACGGGCTGCGAATCGATCTCAACTTTATCGACAGGTTTGACGTCTGTTGACGGTTGAGGAGCTTTTTTTTGAGAATTTTTAGCACTGTCTGACGAGTTTTTTGCACTATCCAACGTGCTTTTTAATGCCGGCGAGTCTGCATCAGAATCCGTTTTTTGAGTACGTCCTGTGTTTTGCGGCTCTGTCTGGGTATTGACATCAGCCAAGCCATCACCAACAGGATTATTGGCAGTAACTCGCCCAGTTTGTCCACCTGTTGGCGCAAACCAGGCTGGAGGCTTCGGCGCAACGACGTCGTTTACGGGCGTCGCTTTGTTTGCGGGCGCCGCTTTGTCGGAACGAACAGTATGAACGACAGGCCCAGAAAGAGGTTCATGATTTGCCACAACGGGACCTGAGAGCGTCATACCCTGTGTATCTGGAGACAGTTCCGAATCACTTGGCCATACACGCCAAAGAACATAACAACCGACACCGATCAAAACCACGAGCAAGGTAATGATCAAACTAAATTTTAACCAATCCGGTAAACGACGCTTGACGGGCAGGGTATTTAACAGCGCTTTTGCCTCAGCATTCGAGTGATCGAGCGCCAAAATGTGGTTAAGCGCCACCGTCGCTGCGTGTATCTCGTGGATCTCACAACTTTTTCGCGCAACGATCAGATATTGATCAATAATCTGAGGAATAGCTTGTTTTTCATATCGAATGGGGTCTTCGAAGTAATGCTTGGTCTCAACAACATAGTTTTCCATACCAACCAGTCGAAGCTGCTCAACCAGAGCATCACGGAACAAAGAAACGCTCCTATAACGATCAGACGGATCTTTTGACATTGCTTTTAAGATCACGTCTTCGCAGGACTTGGAAAGAGCATCCGTATAATTGGCAGGTCGCTGGTAACTCTGTTCGAGAATCATGCACATGACCTCGGCAGGCGGTTTTTCTTTTGGGAATGCGGAATGATTAACACACACATGATAAAGCACGGTGCCAAGTGCGTAAATATCACTCCAAAACGAGTAATGGCCCTTAAAATTCTCAGGGGCCATATTAGGTGGCGTACCAATAATGCGGCTTGACCCCGAACTACTGCTGTCGAGCAAACGCGCCAAGCCAAAGTCAAGCAGTTTGATCGTACCATTATTGGAGATCATGATGTTTGACGGCTTAATATCACGATGAATCACGTTGTTATTATGGGCGTGTTCAATAGCATCACAAATACATGCAACCATCGCAAAGCCGATCTCTGGCAGTCGCGTTGGGTGAATAGATTCGATGAACTCCTCGAGTGTCGGTCCAGTAATGAGTTCCATGACGATGAAATACGACTTGGTATGTTCGTCATAGTCGCTATCGTAGATCTCGACGATATTATCATGGTGTAGCTGCGCCAAAGCTCGGGCTTCAAGACGAAAACGCCCGATTTTTCTTGCGATCTCGTTTGGGTCGATCGAATTTTCATGATCAGCCAAAACCTTAAGGGCAACTTCGCGCTCCAAATTAAGGTCGGTCGCACGAAACACGACAGCCATACCACCAGAGCCCAAAAGCTCTTCGATGTGGTATCGACCTTTCACAATTTCGCCGATCATATTACCGATCATCGCGAATGCCTTTACACCAAATTAATCTCGTGGCATCCCAAACAACCACGCCAATTTAATGTTTTAACGGGCTTTCACAAAATTTTGAAGTGAAAAAAAGCGAATTTTTGCGACAAATCAACGAGGAAATTCATTTTCATGTTTTGAACGATGTGTTTTGAAGCAGTTAGCCTGCAGAATTCAAAGACTCACAATTAGGCAACGACTAAGAGAAACTTTGAACGAGCCCTACACGTTCAAATCAGAATACGAATTTTAATGTTTGATCCTGTTTTTGAACAGAAACAATTTCGAATAGTATGATCAACACCGTTCATGCGTACCCGATGTGTTTAATCATGATTTTTTCGTCACTGTTTGTTTTATCACGAATTTTTCACAACATCTAATCGCGAACTCTGGAATCAGACAAATCGAATGAAAAACTTCGCACTTTTGAAAGAATCCAAATTTTACTGACGAAATTCAAAGCTCACTCACGATAATTTCAACACTGTCATTTTAATCACGAAATTTCTCAGGATCGTGCCAATATAAACGATGACACGATTCACAACGACTCCACACAAACAACAAAACGATAGGGGAGAGAAACAACTCGTTATTTTTGGTCATAATGTATTTTCGCTGACTCAACGACATGCCAGAGAACTCTCGCAATGTTTAGCCAACATTGCCATCCGAATCTTCGTACTTTGAATCAAACCGCAAACCAACCACTCAAAAACGTGACCGACCAAAAGAGCCAAATGGCACCAAAGCCTTATCAGACATTGATTTGCGTTTTTTACCCATCCAACCACTCAAGTTTACATAATATCCATTATCGGACGTAAATTAGTCTAAAAAAACAAACGGGCAGACTCAGACTCTTCTCACTTTCGCGCTTGTTTCCATCCGACCAATCTTGATCCATAAAACCATCTTGATCATCGTTAGACCAATCTTTAACCCATCCGATCAACTTTACCCATCCAATCAACTTTACCCATCCGATCAACTTTACCCATCCGATCAACTTTACCCATCCGATCAACTTTACCCATC
>JAZUKH010000140.1:0-10353 GCA_045643185.1 Myxococcota bacterium
TATTTTTTTCAAAGCATCAGCGAATGATATCAGAACAATTTTTGATATTATCAAGCATCAAAATGACTTTTGACAGAACAATTTATCCCTCCACGCACATCCTAAAAAAAATCCCCTGTCGCGTCGTTTTCACGGCGACAGGGGATCTTTTTGCAACCTAACTGAGTATTTCGCCCAGCATCGTTTACGGGTAAGACACCATGAAAGGCTCGGCCACTTTACCGTCAAAAGCGTCGAAAGTGACGCCCAACATGGCGGATTGGATACAACCAACGACAGCGATATTCATTGAAAGCGAGTTGTTAATGGTCATCGCACGTTTGACGGAGCCATCGGGATTGACCGTGAGTTTCAAGCTGATCATCGACCCGGGTTCGGCGTGACAACGCGACATAATGGCGGGCATTTCCTCTTTGAATTTTGCCTTGATGCGTTTTTTAGCTGCTTCGGGGTCGTCTTTGGTCTTAGACGGTTTAACGTCGTGCTTTGGCGCTTCATTAGCCTGATCGTCGTCTGACGTCGCTTTTTCGACGGGTTTAGGCGCATCGACGCTGAGCGAAGACACGGCGACCGGGTCAGCCACCGCGACGGGCTGAGCATCGACGCTGAGCGAAGAGGGCTTGACCGGGTCAACAACATCAACAGGCGCAGCAATTTCGACCGGTTTTATCACGTCGATGCTGAGCGCTGACCCAGCATTGAGAACATCCAAGATCGGTTTTACGATGTCGTCTTCGACCGGCGCCGCGATCTCGACGGGCTGAGACACTTCGACCGGCGCCGCGATCTCGACGGGCTGAGACACTTCGACCGGCGCCGCGATCTCGACGGGCTGAGACACTTCGACTGGCGCCGCGATCTCAATGGGCTGAGACACTTCGACTGGCGCCGCGATCTCAACGGGCTGAGACACTTCAACGGGCTGAGACACAGCGGCCGGCGCCGTCATTTCAACGGGCTGCGGTTTTTCGACGGGCTGTGGTACCGCGACCGCAACGGGCTGAGCCCCCATCGCAGCCTGCGTGTTACTTCCGACCGTGCTTTTATGTCTTCGATCGGCACGTTGAGGCGCTGGATCATCCAAAGGTGAGTTCTCGAGGACTGGCGAAGGCGACGGAATGACGGGCTGAGCGGCGACAGGCTCATTCGCCGCCACCAAAGTGGACTCAGGCGCCACAACGGCGGCTGCCGCCTGCGGGCCATTCGGTGCTGCGTCATCCATGGACGGCTCTACGCCTTTCGCCGCATCAGCATTCGCGGCGGCGTTCGGAGCATCAGCATTCGCGGTAGCGTTCGGAGCATCAGCATTCGCGGCAGCATCCGTAGCATCAGCTTTTTCGGCAACGACGTCATCTGCAGCGAATTTGTCATCCCCTTTCATCGCGCCTGCTTCGACGTCATCCGCGCTTTTGGTTTCATCCATGACCTGATTGACGTACGCCAACAAACTATCCTTCGCATATTCCTCACGATGGCGAGTCTGGTAGACGAGAATGGCGCACAGAACACTGCATATTGCCAATATGACGTCCATAGCCATAAATATCTTTGTTGTTATCGTTATTCGTGAATTCATCGCAAAATAAACCTATTCTCAAGAGACTCGTCCTACAACGGCCTCAACACACATCTTTATAATCTAACGCGTGATGAGCTTTTCGTCCAATATTAAAGACTCTGTCCAACGCTACGCCTCACATACTCTGCTTTGATTTGCATGGTCTGATCAAAAATTATCTAAAAATACGCCCTTCTCCATCGCGAAACCGCGAATTTGTGAGCCTATATGCTCCCAAAGGTCAAAATGATGTAGAATCATCCCATTGTGATACGATACCCCCGTCTGTCTCAACAGACGTTGACATGAACCGCTCGAAAGAGATTAGGATATTTCTATGACACCCAACGAAAAATTGTCGCAGCAGGCAACCATGTTTGCCAATCGACTTCAAAAGCGCGCCCAACAACTCAGCAAATGGGCACAGCGTCTCAACATCACAGCCTATCGCGTCTACGATCGCGACATTCCTGAAATCCCCCTCTGCGTCGATCTTTATGAATTTGTGACGCAGGACGGCGACTTGCGCGAAGACAGCCGCTACGCCGTCGTCTCGTTCTTCGAACGTCCCTACGAAAAATCACCGGCCGAAGAAGACCTCTGGATCGACGCGATGCACAAAGAGATCGAACGCACACTCGCCCTGCCCTCCGATCACGTCATCGTCAAACTGCGTCGCCGTCAAAAAGGCACCGACCAATACGAAAAAACGCGCGCCAGCAAAGTCATTTCAGGCATCGTCCGCGAAGGCAACCTCAAATTCGGCGTCAATCTGACAGACTACCTAGACACCGGCCTGTTCCTCGATCACCGCCTGCTCCGCCATATTCTGACGAAATCGAGCAGCAAGAAGCGCGTCCTCAACCTGTTTGCATACACCGGCTCACTCAGTTGTGCAGCCGCCGTCGGCGGCGCCGAATTCGTGCAAACCGTCGACCTTTCCAACACCTATTTGGACTGGGCAAGCGACAATTTGAGTCTCAATGATATTAAAGACAGCAAAATGAGCCCGCTCACGCGCATGGATGTCGTTGAATTTCTAAATTTACAAGTTCGCAAAACACAGTCAGGCAATGCCAAAGGCTTTGATATTATTCTGCTCGACCCGCCAACATTTAGTAATTCTAAAAAAACGGAAGCCGTACTCGACACAAATAAACAATGGCCTCAACTCGTCAAAAATTGCTTGCATTTATTAAATCCCGGCGGGGTTTTGTATTTCTCAACCAATAGCCGCCGTCTGGCCTTCAATCGAGACGATCTGCCTGCCACGATTGGCGATCGTACATTCAAAGTCGAAGATATTACGACTCAAACCATTCCCGAAGATTTCAAGGCACACCGCATTCATCGATGCTGGAAATTCACACTCGATCGTGAAATAAATTCGTAATTATTATTTAATATTTTGATGAGGGGGAAGTCTCCCCCTACGCGGCTATTTTTTCCCATGATGCCGCGTAGCATGCTACGCGGCATCGTGGAAAAAATACGCCGCTACCCCTTCGCCTGGCGGGGCCTGACACACTGTTACGCGCTCAAATAACGCCGTTCCACGCTACAAAACGCAACATAACACGCCACGCCCAAACACGTGAGAGCCTTGCAAAACGCAGCGACGCTGCACTTCGTCGCCCAACATAACATGGCTTGTTTTCGACGCCCCATCACGGCGACATCATAACCGGTTCAGTTTGTCCTATGCTTAATATTCTCGCAAACATCGTTTGGCTTGTTTTCGTCGGCGGCTGGTCATTCCTCGTCTGGTTTGTACTCGGTCTCCTGTGGTGCCTCACCATCATTGGCATCCCCGTCGGCAAACAATGCTTTAAACTCTCCACGCTTTCGCTCTGGCCCTTCGGCAAAGACGTTCAAACGACCCAACACACCGGCAAGATCATCCTAAACGTGTTGTGGCTGTTGTTCGGCGGCATCGAACTGGCACTCGCCTACCTTGCTGCCGGGCTCGTTCTCTGCTGCACGATCGTTGGAATACCTTTTGGCCTTCAATGCTTCAAACTCGCCAAGCTCTCTTTACTGCCGCTCGGCGCAAAGATCGTTAATAAGAAAAAGTAATGATTGCCTCATCCCGTTTTCAAGTCTTAACTTTGTTGATCAGCCTATGCCTGCTGAACGGCTGTGCCGCGTCTCACACGCAAGACGCGGTGATAACGCCGACAAACGACACGCAAGCCAACGCTGACATCACCGATAACGGCCATTCGATCGCCCCGTCTGATGGCGGCACACCCATGGACGCGAACGCCATGTCCACGCCAGACGAGGCTTTTGAAGCGACAGAACGGCTCGTCCAAATGCCTGAAAACGCACAGGATGCCTTCAACGACCAGGAAAAAGGCGACCAGCCCACGGACAAACTCGCCACGGCTCCAGAAGAGCTCATACCGCCCTCACAAGACGATGACGCCGAACTGGCTGAAAATACCAGTGAGCCGTCCAAAGACACGCTGCCCGCAAAACCGCGCGTCCCCGTACTCCCCAAAAACACCCGTCAAGTTGACGAAGGCTACTGGGTCGGAAGCCTTCCAGAGTACTGGAATATTGATGCGCTCAAAGAAAAGAAGATCAAACTCATCATCACAGCGACACGACTTTCGCCAGAAATGAAGATCGTCAACGAGCACATCGACGAACTCAAGATCAAACACCTCATCCTGCCGTTTGGCAGCAAATTTCCAAAAACTTCACGGTTTTATCAAACCGTGCTCAAATACTCGCCCGACGAAACTTACATTCACTGTGACCACGGCGGCGATCGCACCGGCGTCTTTTTAGCCTATCTCCTCGTCGCGCGTCATGGCTGGACGCTGCCCCGTGCTCTGCTCGCGGTTTTGTACCCAAGCCCAAGTGACATCAAAGGCTTGACCGAGATTCTGAACAAACGTGGCTACACCGTCGAACAGGCCGATATTGATCAATATGTCGGCATCTATTCAGCCACAAAAAATGGCGGTGGCGGCGGCCTCAAAGTCCGTAACGCCGACTACAAAAAACTCGTCAACACCATGATCGACAAACTTGAGGCGTCAAAACACTAGCCAAAACTCGCCACGATCGAGCTTGCCCACGTTCACCAACCTAAGTGCCACGCACAACCAATAGCGCCACGCTCACAGAAAAACCGGCAATTCAAGGCGAGGCGCGTCAGCCTATCAAGGCTAATACCGACATGCTCAAAAAAGTCAGACGGCTATTTTTATGAGTTTAAATGATAAAAAACTGTGTTAAGATCCAACGCAGTTTGATCCTCATGGCTATGTGGTGGTTTTTCAAATTTCCTATAGCACGTTTTGAGATTTGAACCAGCTATTCCTCGAATTTCCGTGGGACAGCAGTCGAGAACACTGTCATTAAACCAAGGATCGTATGAGACTACAAAATCAACTCATTTTGTTATCAGCTTTATTATCAACTGTCAGCCTGGTTGGGTGCAATGAGAATGGTAATTCCTGCGACTCAATCGAAAAAAGCTGCCAACTTGCTAAACAAAAATTCGATGCGAACAAATGTGAATGCGTCGATTCCGACACCCCAGGCAGTTTGACGTGCCCTTCAGGTAAACACGTTTTCGACAATAGCTGCGAAGACGATACCGTCAACAACTGCGGTGCGCATGATGTAAAATGTCAAAACACCGTCGAAGGCTGGGCAAACGGCACCTGCACGGATGGCGTTTGCATCGCAACGGAATGTGTTGCTGGCACTCATCTTGTCGATCATCTATGTGAAAATGATGATGTCAAATCCTGTGGCAACAACAATACAGATTGCACCCAAACGGTGCCAGGCTGGAAAGCTGGCAAGTGCGACAACGGAACATGCAAACTCTCGGAATGCGCCGAAAATATGCATCTCGATAACAACGCATGTGTCGACGATACCAACACCTGCTGTGGCAGCGAATGCAAATCTTGTAATAAAAACGAAACCTGCTCACAGGGAGACTGTGTAGAAAAATGCAGTTCTGAACTTTCCTACTTCCTTAGCATCCAAGAAGCACAAACCTATTTCACGAATGATAATGATCGTCGTACTAGCGCTACGTCATACGCCATCAATCAGGGGGCTGACACATCTGATTACACGGATTGTAAGAATGCAACCTTTTGGTGGCTCCGTTCGCCGGGCAACAGCAACCAATACGCAGTGAACGTGGATCCCGACGGAAGAATCAGTATTTATGGTTCTTACATAGATAGTGATTTCTGCGCTGTTCGTCCGGCATTATGGATTACCCTTGATTGATTCTGAATGCACATTCAGTCCACATCGTTAAGATAAACTACAAATATTAACAAGTCATAAGGAACGGCAAATGAAACAACAAAACAGACTCATTCTATTATCAGCATTGTTATCGACAATCGGTTTGTCAGGATGCGGGAACGACTCAAATTCTTGCGAAATTACCGAAGAAAGCTGCCAAGTTGTCAATAAAGTACTGGATGCAGACAGTTGTGAATGCGTCGATGTAAATCCGGCCCAAGATTGCCAGATCACACAAGCAGATTGTGATAAAGAAAGCAAAACGCTCGATCAAACGACATGCAAATGTATTTCCTCGAGCCAATGCTCTTTTAACAACAATGCCATGACGGTCGGCCAAAAAGTTTGCGACGCCGCAGGCAACGTCATCACTTGCCAAGAGAACGGCACAACGCGTTCAACGGCATGCGAACGAGGTATTTGCGTCGATGGCGACTGCCAATCACGCAGATGCGAGGATATTGCCGACGGTCAAAAGATATGCAAAGACCTCAAACTTATGACCTGTGATGATGGAAAACTTGTCGAAGCCGCAGACGGCTGTTCTGAATCAATGTTATGTCGCGACGGAGACCATGAATGTTCAAATTATAAGCTTTGCGAGAACATACCCCATGACGCTAATGGCTGTCTTGCAGGCAATATTGTTAAATGTAATGACGGCGAAATAACGCTTGTCGAGGATTGTTTGATCAAAGACCAATTCTGTGCTGCTAATTCTCAAGCAGAAGGTGGTTTTGAATGCAAATTGCCCGATCCAACCGACTGCGAATGGAACGGCAGCCTCGTTAAAAAAGGCCAAACCGTCTGTGAGAACAACGTGCTCAAAACGTGTTCCGCCGAAATTGATACCAAATTTGACGAAGGAACCCCTTGCGTTGATATCGACCCGACGAAGCCCATTTGTGAACCAGATTCATGTCGTGAAGAGAAGTATTGCGGCCCCCATAGTGACATCACTCCGGGAGCGATCGTTTGTAATAACGCAGGCACGAACAAAGCTAAATGCGTCGACGGCCAACTCGTCGATCTGACCGACGATGCCTGTACAGCGCGAGAAAATGCTACTTCCGTTTGTACATTCAATACAGAAGCTATTTGTTCCGATACTTGCAATCGTCATTATGTCGATATTGGCGGCAAATGCCAACCTGAGACGAACTGCGATGCCGCAAAAGAAATCTATGACAGCACAACAAACACGTGTGCCTGCAACACGAATGGACACTGGGTGGGAAATGCCGGCGCGTGTCAATGCGAGACAAACTATGTCGATATCAACGGCACGTGTGAACTCAAGAAAACGTGTGATGCCGCAAAAGAAATCTATGACGCCACGACAAACACGTGTGACTGCAACACGAATGGACACTGGGCTGGAAATGCCGGCGCGTGTCAATGCGAGACAAACTACGTCGATATCAACGACACATGTGAACTCAAGAAAACGTGTGATACCGCAAAAGAAATCTATAACGCCACGACAAACACGTGTGACTGCAACACGAATGGACACTGGGTTAAAAAAGGGGAAAATTGCTCGTGTGATACAGGTTATTTTCAAAAAAATGAAACTTGTGAATTATTGCCGTCGGTTGGTGACATCATCACCTTCGGTCATTACGAACAAGACAACAACGCAACCAATGGCAAAGAATCCATTACCTGGATCATTCTTGAAATAAAGAATGACCAACTCCTTCTCATCAGCGAAAAAGCACTCGACGTCCAACCCTACCATACGGAGTATAACGCCATAACCTGGGCAAGGAGCACGATCCGTTCATGGCTCAATGGCTATGACAAGAGTTACAACGCTATGAATATAAGCTACACGAATGATAACTTCATCGACGCAGCATTTACCTCAGCTGAAAAAGCCAAAATTGTCAAATCGTCTGCACCTAATCAAGCCAATCCAAATTATCCTAAGTTTTCTCAAGGTGTAAGTACAACCGACTATATCATTCTGTTAAGCATCGAAGAAGCCCAAAGCTATTTTACGAACCCAGAACACCTTAAGGCGGATGCCACACGTTATGCAATGAGTAAGAACGCTTATGTGTATGGATCCCATTCACAAAAATATACATCTGACGGATCATGTACAGATGAACACTGTATCTCCCGATGGTGGCTTCGAACACTTGGCAACGCCACGTCAGCCGCATCGCTCGTCTCAAATAATGGTAGCCTCTACTACGAAGGCAACTATGTCAATAACACTAGCACGGCTGTTCGTCCCGTATTACGCGTGAAAGTTCAATCAGTACTGTAATCCTAAATCTGTTTATCGGACACTCCATCGCTTATTATTCCAAGGTTTGAAGGTTGTTGTATTCCAAGTAATACGATTACTACCACTGCACTAATTTTATCGAATACTATCAAGGATAGCTAGGGTTCTAGCCTGCGGACGCCTACGGCACATGATCTCCGCACTCAAAGCATTCGCGGTTCGTATGCGCGCAGGCATGGCCGAGCACATAGAACCGCGCCGCTGCCGTATGCTGCAGGCATAGGCAGCGACCCTAAAGATCAATCCAAAAGTGTCATATCAGCCTGCTGTTTTAAATTCTAATATATTTAATGCGTCAATAAGAAAGTCAAAACGATTTATGTAACTCAATTTTTAACATTGAATTCACATCCATTCGCTTGAAATACGCAATCAAAAATTGAAGAACAAGAACATTTGTGCTAAATGCTTAAAAAGATCGTAGTGTATCCAATAAAGGCAAGGAGAACCCTCATGGCACTATGTTACAACAAGCTCTGGAAGCTTCTGATCGACAAAAATATGAGCAAAACGCAGCTCGTCAAGGCTGCCAAGATAAGCACCAATGCCATGGCCAAAATGGGCAAAAACGGTGATGTTTCGACCGAAGTGTTGCGTAAAATTTGCGCCGTTCTTGAGTGCGGCATCGAAGATATCGTAGAAATTATTCCTGATGGAGAAAATCCGTAATGGATAATAAAGCTTTGAAGAAACTGGAGGTCGATCTGTGGGCGTCTGCCGATGGGAGCAAGAGCTTATGAGCATGATGCTATCCAAAAAGAATATGTCGGAAGAAGATATTAAGCTACAATATATCACTCCGGCAATCACCGCCAAGTGGAACCCAAAGAAGATCACCATGGAGACGCAGGTCACCGATGGCCGGATCAATCTGAAGGGCAATCGCGTATTCCGTGAAAAGCCGAAACGTGCGGATTATATCTTATATCTGAATGCCAATAATCCCATTGCCATTATCGAAGCGAAGGATAATAACCACAGCGTTTCTCATGGTCTTCAGCAGGCTATGACATACGCCCAGATGATGGATCTCCCTTTCGCATTCAGCTCCAACGGGGATGGATTTGCTGAGCACGATTTTCTTACAGGTAAAGAGCGCCAGTTCGGGCTGGATGAATTTCCGAGTGAGGCAGAACTCATTGCTCGCTTCAAAAATGAAAGTGGCATGACCCCTGCGCAGGAAATCGTTGTCAATCAGCCTTATTACAGCAGTCAGACAACCTATCCGCCGCGCTATTATCAACGTATTGCGATCAACCGTACGGTCGATGCCATAGCAAAGGGGCAAGATAGACTTTTGCTCGTGATGGCTACTGGTACCGGCAAAACCTATACGGCGTTTCAAATTGTCTATCGCTTGCTGCAAAGCGGCATGAAGCGAAAAATCCTATATCTCGCGGATCGAAATATTCTTGTCGATCAATCGATACAGCAGGACTTTGCACCGTTAGAAAAGGTGACGCATAAGATCAATGTTGCTAAGGATGACAAGACCACGATCACCTCGCATCAGGTGTATTTTTCACTCTATCAGCAGCTCGTCGGAGATGAAGGCGAAGAACACTTCTCCAAGCTGTTTTCACCGGATTTCTTTGACCTGATCATTGTGGATGAGTGCCACCGTGGCTCGGCAAAAGAAGAAAGCCGTTGGCGCTTGATTTTGGATTATTTCAAGTCTGCGACGCAGATCGGTATGACGGCTACACCCAAAGAAACCAGGTATGTTTCTAACATCCATTATTTTGGCGACCCGATTTATACTTACAGTCTCAAAGAAGGTATTGAAGACGGCTTCCTTGCGCCCTTTAAGGTCATCAATATCAAAACGGATATCGGAGACGGCTGGCGGCCCTATAGGGGACAGACGGACATTAACGGTCAGTTGATAGAAGACCGCATCTATACCAACAGCGACTACGATTACAACATTATCCTCGAAGATCGCATCCATCAGGTCGCAGGCGAGGTTACGGCGTATTTGAAAGCGACGGACCGCATGCAGAAAACCATCGTATTTTGTGCAACTGAAGATGCGGCAGAACGTATGCGTCAGGCACTGGTCAACCTCAATTCCGATATGGTAAAAGAGAATCCTGATTACGTGGTCCGTATTACCGGTAGCGATATTTACGGCAAGAGCAAGCTGGATTACTTTATCTCCGTTTCTGCGCCGTATCCTGTCATTGCAACGACGTCCAAGCTGTTATCC
>JAZUKH010000141.1:0-9911 GCA_045643185.1 Myxococcota bacterium
TAAACAGTTTGTTTTTTGAGCAGGCCTGGGCCTGCGGCGCGCAGGGGATCATCGCAAACTAAATCTTGGAGTCGGCGGCCGCGACGACGTACCACGTTACGTCGCTACACTTCGGCTTCAAACAAATCGCGTCTGCTCGCCCAATCTCAGCCTGCTTGCCTTCGGCTTCGCGACGGCTGAGATTTTTGTATTTTTGACCAGACAATCAAATAACCGGCTGAATGGTAATGGAACAGGCGTGACGGAGTTCTCACGAGCCGTGTTCAGCACAGTCACCATAAAAAAAGGCGGCTCATCCATGAGCCGCCTTTATTATAATGATATTAGTTATTTAGCCGTCGGATCCATGACGCGACCGAGGAACATCGGAGAACCCGATTCTACTTCATAAACGACGAAGTAATACGGATTATCGAGCGTAATGGCGACAGGTGTTTTGATATCGGGACCTGCACTATCAGGCATCATGACTGCCGTAGCCGCAGCCGCTTCGACGCCCTTCTCATCGACCCCAATGAACGTTTTGTGGAAAATATTACCAATAAACAGTCCATTCTGATCATTTGTCATTTTGCTGAAATCTGCCTTTGACGAAAACGCTTTCTCCACACCCAATTTTTTGAAGGCTTTGACCAACTCAAGCGACGTGGTGAAAGAGAATTTTGGCATCGTCAACACAACATCATTGTCACGAGCCAAGCTCTTGCGGATAGAATCCATTTTGGCGCCATCCAAAGATGCAGCAAAGTCTCTGAATTTACCAGGCTCAGGCATCACGAACATCATCGCAAAATCATTGTCACGAAGAGGCACGGAGACTGCCGAATATTCACCCTCAACGACTTTATAAGCATATTTTGAGTTGCTAGAAGAAATGACGTCGACATTGATCTTGCTGTTATCCACTTTGGTGAATGGCAATTGATTATCTAAAGCAACGAACGATTGTTCCCACGGCGCTTTCAAATAGATCGCATTCGTCAAAACGAGTTGAGTGTCTGCATCAATACCATTCTCGGGAATGAGAGCTTTAATGCGATCGTGCGTATCCGCGCTGACAGCATCATTGATAAATTTTCTTGCAGCTTCAGGGTCAGCCGAAAAATTCATCTCGGTCACCCCATTATCATAATTGACCGAAAGAACTTTCAACCAATCTTCCGACCAATCGTATTTCGGTGACATATAAATATCATTATTGATCCCGATCTCAACGGCGTCAATTTTTTCATACTCCGTATCGACAGCGTCTTTATTACCAGCCAAGAAGAGACTTGCAAGTTTATTCAACGCACTGTGAGCATCATCCCCAAAGTGAAGTGCTTTCGCCAATTCCGTCGCAGTTTCACCGTTCGCACCAGCCCAGGTCATGCCCAAGGCACTCTGAATGCTAAACGTAGAGATCATGGCATTATGATCTTCGATCTCATCAGAAACGGCATTTAACAATTCAAAGTTTAAATCATATTCACTGGCAACAAACGCCTCCAAATTGCTGTCAGCAATCGCGGAATTCTCGTGAGGCACCGCAGAACGAACTAATTTGATCGCTAAATCCTTTTTCTGATCATCCTGCTTCTGATCGTCATCTTTTTTCTGATCGTCATCTTTTTTCTGATCATCATCTTTTTTCTGATCATCTTGCTTCTGAGTATCATCAATATTGTTATTATCTGAATCGCTACAAGCAGAAACAGATCCTGCCAACAAACTCAAAGCAACAGCAGAAATGATAAAACGTTTTAACATAACCAAACTCCCTTAAAGTTAATGAACCTAACAAAAGTTCGACGTCGTCGAACAATGAACGATGGATATCCGACTGTCGTCGAACGAGGGCGCTTTATACTGTCACGTTAACGGCAATACAATATGGCATGTTTGTCAATGCACATGACAATTTTGTCACACCGCACATCAACAATGTCATTTTGTGACAGTGCAATGACTTGGTTAACACATAAAAGTTTAATTATTTTTTTTCGCCCTGTAGACTTGAACAAAATGACGCAAAACAGAACTCATGTTCGCCGAACTGAGACTCAATTTGGTGCGCCACAATGCGCTTTGGCGCGCAGACTCGAGCATTTGGACAGGCCCTGTTTTGTATGCTATCGTATATCGTTGTATTGAGGCGCAGTCCTCGCTTTTTACCAGGAGGAACCATGAAAAACAACACCATCAAGCATCGCGTTTCGCCACTTTTCTCAACATCACTCGCGCTTGCGACCCTGCTTCTCGCAGCCTGCACCTGGGACGACGGGCTCTACCAGGAATACATCACCACGGTCGGCGACGACGAATCCATTCAGACCCAATGCGATTCACTCCAAGCCATTCGATTTGATGACGGCACGGAAGTCACCTGCACACGCGAGTCTGGAAAAGAATGCAATAGCAATAATATCACCGCCACCAAAGATAACCACCCCGTCGATCGTTCAAATTACAATCGCTATATCCATTCCTTTAACTTCAATATGTGCCCACAGGGTTATGAGTGCCAAACCGAAACGCTGGAAGACAGCGGCACTGAATATCATTTTTGCGCCAAAGGCGGCCTTCAGTGTGCTGCCAACCAACACATCTATCGAGGCATGTGTGAAGATGACAGCGCTGAACACTGTGGCAGCCATGAAGCAGACTGCAAATCGATTATTACCTATGCTAATACAGACACCGTATCATGCAAAAACAAAAAATGTTATGCGACAGAATGCGAAAATGGGAATTTAATAGCAACAGATATCAATCAAGACAATGACAATGTCGTTGGCACACAATGCGTATTTGGTTGTACACGAGGTCAACATGCATATATTAATAATAACGTTCCCTCCTGTCAAAATGATGGTATAGATAACTGTGGTGCAGAAGGAAATCTTTGTTCAAATATCATTCCGCACTGGAAATCAGGCAATTGTAAATATCTTAATGAATACGGTAAAGAAGATATTCAAAACGGTCGAGCCACTTGTGTTCCCGATGATTGTAACGAGGGATATATTCCGATTGAGCAAGAATCAACAGATCACGTAATAACTTATACTATATGCGCACCCATTTCGAATAGTTGCAAAGCAAATGAACATGTCGAAAAGAATCCAAAGAAAGGCGATGGTGAAAGCGAATTAATATGTGTCGCGAATGATCTTGATAATTGCGGTGCCAAAGATCGTAAATGCAACAATCTGCCTGGCTGGGTCAGAGGCGTCTGTGAAAATGGTGGCTTCTGTAATCCTAGTGAATGTCAGAAAGGCTATCATTTAATTCTGGATGGTTTACCATATAATGAGTTGAATAATAATAAGCAGTTACAAACCTGTGTGCCGGACTCTGTACTCGCTTGTGGACCATCTTCAACTGATTGCACTAAAATCCCAGGCTGGAAGACCGGTCGCTGCGAAGCCGACGGGTGCATCGCCGAAACCTGTCAGAACACACATCATTATTCAAGCGAAACACGATCATGTGAGCCAAATATAACGACCAAATGCGGCGAAGATGCCACGGATTGCACGCAGCTTGAAGGTTGGGGCGATGGAAGGTGCACTTCCGGTCAGTGCTTCGCCATGTCGTGCCAACCGAACTATTGTGTAACGACCAAAAATGTCTGTGTTCTGGGCAATCAAAAAGATAATTGCGGGAATAATGGTAAAGCTTGTACCAGTTGTACAGGCGAGTTGGAATGCATCGATGGCACGTGCCAAGTTCCTTCGTCCGACCAAGATCCTACCCCCGAACCTGACCCGATCAAGGAGTAAGCTTACATGACAAAACGGATCTCTTTACCAGCTTTTGCCCTTGCCGCGGCACTCTTAGCCGGTTGCGCCACCACACCCGTGGCGCCTGAAAACCAGTCTGCCGCGGTCGAAGCCGCTCAGGCCGAAACGCCCATCGTCATTCAGCAATCGACACGGTCGATCGAAAAGACCGAAAACAACGTCGAAGTGGAAGTGCACTATGTCCAGTTCAACGTGCCTAGCGTCGATAGCCAGATCGAAAAATTTGCGCTCGACCTGCTTGCCTCCCAACAGCCCCACCTCGCTGACATCGCCATCGAAATGCGCAAAACCCAGCTTGAAATCGCGCAAAATGATGCCGAACGTGAAATGGCCGAACACGCACTCACGCGCTTTTACCTGCAGTGCGAGCCCGTCCAAGCGACGCCTGAAGCCATCGACGTGCTATGCATCATCAGCGAATACAGTGGCGGAGCCCACGACTCGTTGAGCCTTCAAACCTTCATGTTTGACCCCAAGACCGGTGCCGAAATTCCGCCGTTATCGATCATTGACCCCGACGAAACGACGGCGCTCAAAAAGCTTTCTGAGATCAGCCGAACCAAATTGCCCGAGATCCTCGCTGAACAACAAAGCGACGAAATGATGATGCCCGGCACGGAACCCGATGCCATCAACTTCCACAACATCCTTCGTACGCCCGATGGCATCCGCGTCTACTTCGAACCCTATGCCGTCGCCCCATGGGCGGCTGGCATCGTCGAAATGGACCTCTGATCTACTCGACCAAACGTCACGCTTCAACCGGTTATCGTCACGTTTGGTCAATACGACTCACCACCCAAAAAAGGTCGCGTCCAAGACGCGGCCTTTTTTGATCGTCACAAGCGACGTGGCTTATTCGTAAACACTGGCCCAGCCAAGAACCTGCGTTTCAGCCTGAATGGCTTCTTCGTTGATCGACATGACCTGGATGTCGGAATCCTGACCCGGCGTCACACCGTCGTTACGGCTGCTCTTCTTGTTGTTTTCGGTCGAACCGACGTCGTTCAAACCAGCGGCCGTGCCGGTCTGCGCGACGAGCATCGGCGCCGCCACATTGACCTTCGACAGGTCGTTCGACATGCACGTCACCTGCGGCGTCATCATCAGTCCGTAGATCAGCGTACCAGGTGCCAAATTCAGGTAGTGTGAGTACGCCCACGAATGATCCTGCTTGTAACCCGTGAGGTCAAGCTGCGACTGGTTCGTCACGTTCGTCGTTTTGACGTTCCAACGCGATTTGCCAGCTTGCAGACGGTTGACCTGCCAGATCGAAGCAAAGCCCATTTCACACACGGAACTCGTGATGTCGTTATTCGGAGCATTGTAAGTCGCCCAATAGGTTTTGAAGTTATACGTGACCGGCGACCCCATCATCTTTTGACGCGGACGGATCGGGACCATTTCGACCTTGCTGCCTTTGGCACCGCGTTCAGCGGCACGCGCCGCCGAGCGCTGACGTCCCGTTCTCGCGCTCGACGAGCTACATTCGTTCCAGCAACCTGATTGTAGTTCACGCGAGCAGTCGTTCTTGCATTCGTCGCAATCCGAACACTCAGACGCAGTGACGTTCGATAAGTCCTTGCCATCACACTCGTTAAAGATTTCAGTATATTCACTCGAATCGCAGCTCTGGCATGATGCCGACGAAGCGTTATAGCTACTGCTTTTGCAGTTGCTGACCTGAGTATCACAAACCTTCTGAATGCACTCTTTGACTTTATTGTCATTTAAAGGATGTGCCAGTTTACACATTTGGGCACAGCGATACCAAACATCCGAGAATTTCTCGCCTTTTTGTGCCGTGATATTGAAATCAAAAAGATTAGAAAGTTTGTACCAATCCTTATACACACCAGGGCAATTATTCTTGAACGATTCTAGAGCGATTTGACAACGCTCTTTCTTGCAGTTTTCTTCAAAATCGCTGCGTGAACATTCATTACAGCACTTTGCATCAGCATTATTATACTCCGTTTTCTCATTCCAATAACCACATTCATTCTTCTCTGCGTTATATTCAATATCATGTAAGATGGAAGCATCAACACAATATTTAGATGTATATTGTTCGCACCCCGTACAATTATAAGTTTCCCATCGTTCCTGTAATACGGCGCATTTTCCGTTATATTTCTTACATTTAGAATCACATTTCAAGTACTTACCATCAATACCATTACAAGTCAAAGATGAGCAATCCTTACACGAATCATAATCAGCATAATCGACATGATATGTAGCGCATCCATTATCGTGAACTAAGCATGCAGCATCGCACGTCTGCCAAGACTCTGCATTTGCCCTGAGTCTACAAGCCTTGTCGCCATCTTTTGGCTTAGTAATTACTTTCTCCCAAACTTTTTCCTTAACCGGATATTTACAAGCGCCATCACTCTTAAAGGCCCCACTCGGGCAATCGCTCTTAGCCTCCTTACACGCCTCAACCTTTTTATCGATGTTGGCCGTGCAACAGTTGTAGGTGGAACTCGCGTTACCGGATTCTACGCAAAGAGGCGCCTTGCAATACCCAGTGCAGAGATTGTAGGCACTGCAGTCGCAGCTTTCGTCGTCGCCATAGCCGCCGTCGCCACAGTCGCATCCATAGTCGTGACAATCGTTGTAGCAGGTCTGAAGCTTATTGGTAGCGCACTGATCCGTGACCCAGAAGCTTACGCCCTCCTTCAAATTCTTGTCGACGCAATAATAAGCTGAGACCTGACAGGTCGTACCATCCTCTTTCTTTTCACCCGGTTCACATTCTCGTCTCGTAAGCTGCTGCACACACCCTTCTTTCTTCTGTCTACAATCGTCATTGGCGTTGATCCAGTTTTGCTGGGCGTTTGGTATGTCTGTACCAGTACAAGACTTAATTAATTTAGAACAATTATCTAATACACATTGTTTATAAGCACCACCATTACCAACACAGCTATAATTGTGTTGATAAGTTGTACAGTCACCATTTTCTTGCCAATATTTAGCCGTAAATTTACCGTAGATCATATTACACTTGACGAGGCAAGCGTAATCATTCGACGCGCAGCTTGCACGACACTCATCCCAACCAGGCATATATTCGTTATAGTAACAGTTCTCCGCCTGACATTTATAATCGCACTTTGTCCACTCGTCATAACCATTGACGGGGTCATAGAAGTTGCACTTCTTCATGCTTTCGAGTGTTTGCTTACGAACACGCGTTTCGCAAGCCTGACGCTCCATTTCGCATTCGCCGCATGGCACTTCGAAGTCATCGTCGATACTGTCTTTGCAATCATCCTTGCAGGTCATGTAGACGCCGCAAACGCCGTCGCAGTGCGTATCACCGGGTTCTTCACCGCCGCCCTCTTCTTCGCCTTCAGGATCTTCACCGGGTTCGACTTCACCAGCCCAGATCTCGAAATACTGTTTCTTGCCGTCACCCATGTTGTGCGACTTGAGTTCTTGCGACACGAGGCCGTCCGTCGGATTGTAGATGACGATCAACGGGTCGAGATTGGACGTGATGGCGTCCTGATTGACCTGGTCGAGGTTACGGTTATTCAGCTGATACTTGCCGTTGACATAGTGATCGACAAAGACCGCCGCGTAGTTGAGTTCGTGGTGCGCGATCTGCAGTTTGCTGCTGTCACCCGTGCCGAACGCGATCTGGATATCGGGATTCGTCGCGCTGTTCAAGGCACTCACCGCCGGTTTGTAGGTGATGCGCTCGTACTTGATATGTTCGCTCGTCGGGTCTTTGACGCCAACGGTCGTGTTCGGATCAAAGATCGGAATGACTTTGCCGTCACTATCGCGTTCGGGTTCCCAATCATTGACATTCGTGCTGGTCATATCAATGCGGTGCAACGCGCCATTTTCGTCGCCGAAATAGACGACGCGTCCGATCGTATTGAACGACGCCGGATAAACAGCCGGCGCCCCCGTGATGACCGTGTCATACTTGATCGTCTTCAAAATCAGCTTTTTCTTGTCAAACGACGTCGTGCTTTCGCTCACACGCGACGACTGTTCAGCCAAAACGTCAAGACGCACGATATAGACTACCTTACCGGTCATGTCATTGGGATCATTCGACGTGGACAAGCCACCGGGCAGGATCGCGACAGGCACAATGACGTTTTTGGGATTATCGTCCGTGCCTTCGTTGACCACGACGTTCGTGATGGCCGGTTCCGCATAGCTGTAGCCCATACGTGCAAACGGATAGGCGTCTTTGGCAAACTTCGTGGTCGACGTTAAGCCAGACACGCTTTCGCCTTCATCGGCCTTGGTGACGGTCATGGAATCGTTGATCTCGGGATTGATACTGTCTTTGTCCTGCCACAAGTGGTCAATTTCCCAAATGATCTGAGGATTCGCGGGGTCGGTGACATCAAGCGCGTAATAGCCACGCCCACCGTCGCGGAAACCGCCCACCAGGATCGAGTGCCACTGGCTTGCCGAACCGTCACTGCTTGCAAAACGAATATCGGTCGCGACCGGCGTACCGTTCACGAACGAGCTGTTGTTGAAGAGCGCCACGTCGCTGATCTTCGGCAACATCGCCTTCGGAATGAAGCTCCAGACTTCCTGGCCTTCCATTTCTTCGGCGGTCATAGTGAGGCTCGGACTCGTCACAGTGTCGAACATCGACTTGGCGTAATTCTCGGTCTTGCCATCGGCGGACTTGTTTTTGCCCAAAATAAAGGCGTGCAGCATACCGTCGTTCGCGCCGACATACAGCATCGTGTCACGACTACCGTAATCTTTCTTATAGTTAATGTAATCTCTGCTCTTGTAAGGCAGATTGGGTGGATTCACGATGACCGGGTTTGAAAACTCGATCGCGCCGAGCGGCAAACTTGAGAGCAGATCACGCACGTCGCCGGCAGGCGTCGAGTTGTCGCCGATATACGTACCAGCCACGCATTGTCCGAGGTGGCAGACCATGCGATCGACCTGGTTCTCATCACTCGTCGATGTGTTGCAGTCAGCATGCGAAGAACAGTTGTTCGCTTTGTCTCGACACTGACCATTCAAACACATCTGTGAAGACGAACAGGCTGAGCCCGACTGGCACGAGACGACCGTATTTTCGCGCGCGACGCAGTGCCCCATATCACACATCCATTCACTGTGCGAAGCCGGGTTGTTGATCTTGTCGATCATGGCGCAGTCGTTATCGACCGCACACTCGTAAGGAGAAACCATGTATTGCTGCGCCACTTTTTCAGTCGCGACGGGCAACTGGCGAGGACTGGACGTAGAGACTTTATAGCCTTCATACTTTGTTGAGCCAGATTTTGTGGTGACCTTGATGCCCTGCCCATAGTTGTATTCAAAGAATTTGTACTGTTCAAAAGGCTGGGACGAGGTTTTGTCACGTTTCATGACGCCTGCGCCGGGTTCAGCGATATGCAGACGCCCTGGAGCCAGTGCGTGACGGTCATTGACATAGTTCCCCACAAAGATCGCACGATCCGTCAAACACGTACTGGCATGCGTATCCAAGGCAGCACTGCCGCCCTGGTCGACCTGTGATTTTACGCGGCACGAGCCGAGTCGATCGCGAAGTTTTTTCGAGAAGTCGAGCATCGGCGGCTGGTATTTGAATTCGCCATCCGACTTGTCGCACAAAAAGGCTTCGCGCTGAAGCCCCGCGAACTGCATATTTCCGAGTGTCGTGCGAGAACCGGAGTACACGTTATACCAACCCGTGTTCGCTCCATTCTTGACGGTGCCGATGGCGGCCGTCGTCACCATCTTGGTGCGCGAATGGTAGCCCTGCAACATCTCGTTTAAGACCTTGACAACGGCCTGACGTAGCGCCGTGCCCGTGTCGGCCGGCGTATAGCACGCATCAACACGTCCAGCCTCGTAATCCGCCAAAAACTGCTTGTACTTCGAGGTCTCGATGACCGTCCCGTCGGGATTAAAACCGCCCGGTTCAATGATCTCACCGTTGTACATGCATGTTCCGCCTTCGTACGCAATGAGGTTCAACAAGCGGTTTTGAGCGCTTGTACGATTATTACGTGCCGCAGCATCCATCGAGTAACCGATCGGATAAACGCGAACGCCCGATTTGTAGAGCGTATTCGCCGCCGGACCGACATAAAACCAGATCCTTCAGGATCCGAT
>JAZUKH010000142.1:0-6436 GCA_045643185.1 Myxococcota bacterium
CGTTGAGACTGTCGAGCGGGGCTTTTGGGATGATGAGAATGTGGTGTGGTGCCGTTGGTTCAATATCCTTGAATGCGTATACGAAATCGTCTTCATAGACTTTTGCGGATGGAATTTCGCCGCGCATAATCTTTTTGAACAGATTGTCATTTTGGCTCATGGGAATTTTCCTTTATTTGTAGGACTTGAGAAGTTCGATGCAGAATTGAGCGCATTTTCCGATGGAATCGAGGTTTGCGCGTTCTTTTGGCGTGTGGATATCGACAATGGTTGGGCCTGTTGAGACCATGTCCATGCCGTTAGCGCGGGCGCCGAGGATGCCGCATTCAAGGCCGGCGTGGATGATGTCGATCTTCGGATCTTTTCCGAAGAGTGCGTTGTATGTGCTGATGCATCGTTTGACGAGTTCGGAATCGATATTCGGTTGCCAGCTCGGGTAACCGCCGTTGGATTTTGGCGAGCCGCCAGCGAGACGGACGCAGGCTTCGATGCGTGAAGTGATGGCGTTGAGCTTTGAGGGGACGCTGGAACGCTGGCTTGAGAGAATGCGGAGGTTGCCGTCAACGATGCGGACGTTGGCGAGGTTGTCTGAGGTTTCAACGAGTCCGGCGACATCCTGACTCATGGCCTGAACGCCGTGCGGATAGACGAAGAGTAGGTCGCAGACTTTGCGCAGTGATGCGTTTGACCAGGCTTCTCCGCAGAGGTCGTCGGTGCTCGTCGTGACGCGAATGGCGGGATCTGTGCGTTTAAATTCAGAGGAGAATTTGTCGGCCATATCATTGACGCGTTCGATGACTTTGTTGGCTTCGTGCGCTGGGACGGCGACGCTGAACTGTGCGTCACGGGGAATGGCGTTGTGCGCCGAACCGCCCTGGATATCGACGAGGCGTGCATCTTCGGATATTTCAAGAATTTTGCTGATGATGCGTGTGGCGAGTTTAATGGCGTTGGCACGTCCACAGTGGATCTCACAGCCAGAGTGGCCTCCGAGCAGGCCCGAAATGGCGACGTTGACGGCACGGTAGCCTGCGGGGAGGGGCGCGGATGTGAGCGGAAGCGTTGAGATCGTTTCCTGACCGCCGGCGCAGCCGATCGTGAAGACGCCTTCGTCTTCGCTGTCGAGGTTCAGAAGGATGCGGCCTTTAAGTCGGCTTGCATCGAAGGCGTCGACGCCGGTCATGCCTTGTTCTTCATCGGTCGTAATGAGGATCTCAAGTGCCGGGTGTTCGATCGTGGGATCTTCAGCGAGTGCGAGTGCAGTCGCAACGCCGAGGCCGTCGTCGCCGCCGAGCGTCGTCATATTGGCGTGCATCCAGCCGTCTTCGAGGATGACTTCGATCGGATCCGTGTCAAAATTGTGGTTCGATTCAGCGAGTTTTTCGCAGACCATATCCATGTGGCCCTGGAGAATAATGATCGGGCTATTTTCGTAGCCAGCTGTGGCCGGTACACGCATGAGGATGTTGTTGGCTGCGTCGCGTTCGGTCACAAAACCGTCGGCTTTGCCACGGGCTTCCAACCACGCCGAAACTTTGGCTTCATGGCCAGATTGGCGTGGTACCTGCGAAAGCGCTTTGAAAACTTCGATGACGCGTTCTTTAATATCCATTATAAAACTCCTTATGGCATGGAAAAAGTAAAACTCGGTCGTTGGGCTTGTTCCCACGACGCCGCAAAACGCTTATTTTGCACGGTGACACGCTTTTGACAACCTTAAATTTGCGGCGTTTTGAAGCCTTTTTTGTCCTTAAAAAAATTGCCAAAACATGGTGTCCGTGCAAAATAACGTCGGCATTTTTGGGGCTTTTCATGGAGTCAGAAATACGTATGAATGATCTGAAATGTGTGATCTTTGGCACTTTGATGTTGGTTGTATTTGGCGTTTACGGGTGTCACGCTAAGGACAATGCTTCGGAGGGCGACTACATTCCGTTGGAGCAGGTCGTCATCAGCGAACCTCCCGCGTACGAAGTGCCGGTCAAGCCTAAACGTCAGATCGGTGATGACGGCGTGTGGGAAGCTGATTCTGAGACTTTGTTCGGATTTGCCCGTCCGAAAGGGGCGAAGATTCTTGAATGTGATGCGCAGCGTTATTGCGAGTTTTCGATGCCACTGATGTCGAAAAGCCAATTGATAGCGTTTATTGACAAGTATTACCCTTATCAGAAACTGAATCGTTATCCGGCGATCGATACCTTTGAGATTTTGCCCGAAATTAAGGAAGAGTTTCTTGAAGATGGTATCGTGCCTTCATTTGACCGTTTGATTTTTAAACCTGCTGAGGATGAAGCATCGTCGATCACGATCGCCTGGTCGAAGAAAGAGAACTGTTATGTTTGGCGTTGCCGTAGTGGCCTGGTGTTGAAAGAAGAGCGTTTGGCGAGCGAAAAGACGTTGCGCGAAGCCAATGACCGTCAGGATGCCGTGATCCTAAAGTTGCTGGAAGCAGGCAATACGCGTGTGTTGACGCCTGAGGAGTTGAACGAGGTCAATTTGGACCGAATGCCGATCGATTCAGACGGCAATTTGATGCCGGGGGCTGTTGAGTCACTCCAGGAAATGTATGATGCGCATCATGCCGAAACCCAGGGAGTGGAAGATGGCGTGCCGACATTGAAGCACATCGTTTTGTAAAAGAAAAGCCACGGTCGCGCTGTTTGGACTGCTTGAGCGCGCCGTGGCTTGATATTCTCCTTATTCTGTCATCATCAGCACTGTTTCCGTGCTATGGAATACACCTGATTTTTCGCCGATGATGATGTTTTTGAACGGCAACTTGGTATAGGATGATAAGGACTGGTGCGGGTGCGGCGCCCTAGATGGCGTTGCAACGAATGCTGGTAAAGCGTTGAGGTAGGTCGCCGCTTTGCGTTTGATGTCTCTGTCGCGCCGCATGATCTCCCGGACTGTTTTGGCCAGTGCCCAGGATGGGTAGACAATGTTCTTGATCTCGTTGAACTTCATACCTTTATGCCACTTGACGAGACGGCGCAGATTAGTTCCGCCGGCATTATACGCAGCAATGCTCCACTCAAAGTCGTGGAAGAAGTCCATGTGTTGTTTGAGATATCGGGCAGCTGCACGCGTCGATTTTTCGAGGTCATAACGCTCGTCGACTTTGCGGTTGATGACGAGTCCAAACGATTTGGCTGTCTCTGGCATAAGTTGCCACATGCCGGCGCCGCCTTTCGATGAGATCACGTCGTTTCTGCACCCGGATTCTGCGAGAACGAGAAAATAAAAGTCTGTGGATATTCCTTCTTCGATAAGTATCTTTTCAATCTGTTCGCGTTGAGGCTCACAACGCTCAAGATAGGTCATAAAACTATCGGCTCGAGCCGATCTGGCAAAGCCAATCAAGGTAAGAATGGCAACGATTTGAAATATTGCAGCCCGTAAAAGATTTCTGAGTGAGCCTAATTGCTGTAGCCATGAGGCGTAAACTGTCTCATGTCGTGGACAATCCATGATCTACTTGTGTAACCTTTCCCCCGGCGTATTCCCCCCTACGTTGTTTTTGAGCGGCCCCAATTTGCCGCGGTGCTCCTTTACGTTAATTTTTGAAAACTGGCAACTATGTATCTTGAATTTGTCCGACCCAGTAGCGGACACACAGGCGTGGATCATTGAGAAATCGATTCATTTCAACGGTGGAAAGTTTGTGGTCATAACGGGTCTGTATGTCCCTGTACTTTTGACAGGCGAGGCATACCTGAAAGGTATCGTAGTTACGGCGCATGATGTGAAGAATGTAGTCAACGTGCGTGATGCTTCGCCATGCGCAGAGCAGGGTTGTTGCGTCATCCTGGGCGATCTCCTGCTTGAAGAAATCGTTGGTAACCGATTCCAGGGTAGCTTTGAGTTCGTTGAGTTGCATAGTGGTGATGATCATTGGTGCCATTCCAGTCAGATATAAGTTTGGACAAATTGGTAAAATACTAGTCCGCATCTGTTCGGAGCGTCAAGACGTAATTCTTGGACGGCATGTGGGAGGACGCGGGAAAAACGTGCAAATCCAGTATAAAGACTATATAATGTATAGGTATTTTTGGGCTTGTGTGCGCGCCATGGCGCGTGGCTAGGGCTTTGTTGTTTTTGGAGGTCTTTTATGAGAAAGATTCGGACAATATGGGCGCTTTCTGCGGCGATGATCCTGAGTTCTGCTTGTGAAGAAGATATCATTACGTATGGCGATCCATGTACGAGTGAGAATTGCGATCCGCTGATCTGCGGCGATAAATGTGACCGCTATGACTATCTAAACATCGTTGATGTCGATAAGGACGGCGTGCCTGATTCTGTTGATAACTGTGTTGGCATTTACAATCCGTATCAAATGGACAGTAATGGCAATGGTTTGGGGGATGATTGCGATGTTTCGACCGAAGAGCCCGATCTTGATACCGATGGAGACGGCGTGCCCGACCTGACTGATAACTGTCGTCTGATGCCCAACCCGGATCAGGTGGATAGCGATAATGATGGCATCGGCGATCTTTGTGCGCCTAAATTCGATACGGGCGACAATCCTGGAACAGACCCAGATCCCCAACCAGACCCAGACCCAGATCCAGATCCCCAACCAGACCCAGATCCTGAACCCCAACCAGACCCAGATCCTGAACCCGAACCGGAACCTGTCGTTCAAGCAGATGGTTCTCAAGCGCATCCCTTTGTGATCTCAAGCGATCATATGGTTTGTGGTGCCTTCACCTATTATCACGTGGGGGATACATCCAAGTCGTCTAACAAACTCATCGACAATTATCCCGGCAACGAAAGCACCAACGAAGCTGGTCCGGAGTACTACTACATCCTCAAGCTCGATCAGCGTTCTAAAGTTAATATCAGTCTTGATTCTGAACCTAATGGTGTGGACGTGGATATTCACTTGTTGAGTAGTCTGTCGCCGGTCAAACTTGTGGCGCGCGCAGACGCTTCGATCTCTCAGGTCGTGGATGCCGGCACATACTACGTCGTCGCTGATACTTTCGTTAAAGATGGCACGCCCAAACCCGGTCGTTACGGTCTCAATGTGAATGTGACGCCCGAAACAAATGCTGCCGGTACCAAGTCGGATCCCATCGTCATTGGGTGCGGCGATATCCAGTTGCCGTACAACTTTGTTGATCAGCGTTCTACGGTCGATGCAGCCAGCAATGAGCTTGATCGCTATCCTGGGTGGGAAAATACGCCTGAAAACGGTTCTGAATATATCTACAAATTTACGCTCAAAGAAAAGACCCGTTTTCATGCCACGCTTCGTAAGCCGGAACCGACGGGCACAGATATCGACTTGCACCTGTTATCAGATCTTAGTCCTAAACTCATTGCGCGTTCTGATCTTCGCATTTGGACGACGCTTGAACCAGGCACCTATTACCTCGTCGCGGATTCCTACAACAATTATCGCGGCAAATACATTCTCGACGTTCAGTTCCGTCCGTATTCGCTTCAGGGCGATCATATGTTCAATAATTACATCCTGAAAGCCGTGGATTATATCAATACGTACTGGGCTAAAAAAGGTTACGGGAGCAGCGCCTACACGCACGATCTGCCTTATGGCGGCTCCAACCGCGTTGCGAAAGGTCCACTAGCACCTCAAACAATGTGCGTGGCTGCTGTTGCTGAGACCATTCTTACGGCCATGATGATCTATGAACAGGAAACCGGTGACAGTTCTGTTTGGAATCATTTGCCTAAGCGAAGTTGGGAATCCCAATCTCAGTCGACAATTAAAGGCTATTTGTGGGTCGATTCAGCCTTCAACGCTAATGGCTCAGGTGATGCGCTCACTGCGTTTGGCATGGGAATGAACGTTCCGTTCAAAGAGTTGAAGCCAGGTTCGTTTATCAACCTCAACCGTTCACAATCTGGTCACGCCACCGTATTCATTGCTTTTCTTGATTCGGACTGCAACGAATACGATACCTGGAATGATAAGGTCGTTGGGTTCAAATACTATTCGTCTCAAACTGGCGGTTTCGATTACCGATATGCCTGCTGGTCTACGGCATCTCTCCGATGTGGGAGCGGAAAAGTCACCGATACCGGTGTCATTCACACTGAAACGGATGTAATGCTTAATACTGGTGTCATGTATCATCCTAAATATTGGCTTAAAACTTCTCTCGTTCAGGGCGTTCCAACCCTTGGCACGTCTAGTTATTCCGGGTTTAATATCGGACGCTACCATGGTATAATCACTAATTAGCGTGCTTGTTAATCACGGAATTATTCGTTGCTTGATGACTGTTTAGAGGAGAAAATCATGAAATTCTACAAAGTTGCCGTTCTCCTGCTTGTGGCGTTTGCTTTACAGGCTTGTTCTGAGGAAGGCTTCGTTAAGGTTTTCCGTTGTCCGGAAGACAAACCTTATCTCAATACTGTCAATAATCTGTGCTATTCATCTGAAGAAGCTGCTGAGGAA
>JAZUKH010000143.1:0-4393 GCA_045643185.1 Myxococcota bacterium
GGGGTAGCGGCGTATTGGCGAATGCCAATAGCCGCGTAGGGGGAGTCTTCCCCCTCCAAAAAAATACATGGGGGAAGACGAGAATTTTGAAGAATTATTCGTGGAAATAGGTGCCGATGGCTTTTGCGGCGAGGTGTGTGCCTTTGTACCACCATTTATCGGTGTTGGCGATGACGGCGCCGACGGCGAGTTTTTCGTCTTGATATTGTGCCCAGCCGACGTACCAGTTGAAGGTGTAGAACGGTTTTTTGTTTGAGAGCGTGCCTGTTTTTCCGCCAACGCGAATGCCTTTTTTCCAGCCTTTTCGGTTTGAAAAGACACCGCTCGCGGTCCCTTCTCGGGGTGTGGCTTCGCTGAGCTTTGCGAGCATCTGCGCGTTTTCAGCCGACATGGCGACGAGCCATGGGGATGGCTGGAAGGTGTAAACGTTGTTGCCCTGGGCGTCATAAACGGCATCGACGAGTGTTGGGCGCATGATGACGCCGTCGTTGATGATGGCGGCCGTGATGAGCGCGCCGTTAAAGGGCGAGAGGTTGACGTGCCAGAAGCCTGCAGCGGCACGTGCACGCTCGATATCGTCTTCTGGAAAATCGGTGGTGCTGACGTCGACGGGGACTTCAAGCGGGATTTCTCGGTTAAACCCGAATTTTAGTGCGATGGCTTCGAGGTCTTCGCGAGTGAGATGCTGGTAGGCGAGCCGGGCGAGTATCTGGTTGGTCGAATGGGCGATGGCGAATTCGAGGTTGTGACAGAGGCTGAGGTCGCCGGTTCCGATAATGTGAGAATCGAGTAGGCCGCCGTCTCCACCGGGGGGGTAGCAGACATTGGCATAGGGGTCGATCGCGCCTTTTTCGAGCAAAGCCGCCGAGGTGACGAGCTTAAAGACCGATGCCGAGGGGGCCTGAACGCGCAGAGCATAGTCCTGGACGGCCGGCTTGACGGTGTTGGCACTCGCAATGGCAAGGACTCGGCCCGTTTTGGGGTCGATCGCGACGGTGCCGGCATAGGGTAGGGCGTGTTCGTGCATTTTTGCGTCGATGGCGTCCTGAAGGTCCTTTTTGAGCGTGAGTTTGGCGCGTCTGCCATCGCTCAGGTTGACCCAGGCAATGTTGCCTTCCCAATAGATGTCGCTCATCGCGAAATGCACGCCGGAACTGACTTCGACTGGTTTCACGGTCTGAACCGTGGCCGCCGGTGCGGGTTCGTCTGCATAGGCGAGCGTTTGGGCCAGAAAATGGTCGTCCGTCGTGATGGCGGCTATGATCCCGGCTAGTGTGACGGTAAAGAGAGCCAGTACGATCAAGCCGAGTTTGACGAGATGAAACTGCTTATGATTTCGCATCCTGCGCATAATAACTCCTTGTTTTGGGCACTAAAGCGCCGGCGGGAATTTAACAGGCCATGGGTGAATGGCAAGTTTTTGTATTGGTGATGAGGGATAATCTCGTCTGAGCTGTTACTCAAAATGCGCTTGCGATTTTCGTTTAATGTAGAAGAAATGAACAAAATGTGTCAGTCTAGAGCGCCCTGAATTTTGGGCTAAAAAACGCGTTTTTGAGAGGATGTGGATGAACCACATAAAGAGATGGATACTGTGTCTTTTGGCAATGACGATTGCTGGATGCGACACGGTTGCAGAAATATCATTTGATAACGAGCAGGTGATGTCGTTGAAGCCGCTTGGCCTGGTGTCGGCCTCGTGTGGGCAGTCGCCGCATGTTGACGCCGTGCTGCGCTTTAATGTGTTGACGTCGCTGGACAGACGACTTGAACCCGGGATGCGACTGGTTGGCATGGATGAACCGTTGATGGTGTCATCGTCGATGAGTGCCTCGAAACTGCTTTTTTCGGAAGCCTGGGCTTTTGAAGCGGATGCGCAGGGACACGACCGTACGTGTGAAACAGCGGACGAATGCGGTCAAGGGGCGTCCTGTCTTTCACCGAGCCAGATGGGGCTCGCGGATGCCTACTATGCGCCGCAAAATTACTGCGTCGTTCCGCTGAAGATCAGTTTGTCTGGGGCGCCGGTTTATAGTCACTTTGGTGAGTCGTCAGCCGAGTATTTTGGCGCGATTTCTCAGCATGCGAATGGTCGAGCGATCGGTTTTGTGATGGACAACTCGGCGACATTGGATGGCAGCCACCTGGATGGCAGCGAAAATGACGAGGTTGCGACCGATCCGTA
The DNA here is from genome assembly GCA_045643185.1 of Myxococcota bacterium. Lineage (GTDB taxonomy): Bacteria > Myxococcota_A > Bradymonadia > UBA4248 > UBA4248 > RGIG464. The sequence continues at coordinate 2,186 of JAZUKH010000143.1, forward strand.
TCAGTACCGGCGTTTGGGCCTGACGGCATTCATGGATACGCTGTCGAGTGGCGTGGGTGGTTCGTATGCGCTGTCGACGTGGTTTGCGAACGGCGTCGGTGAGGCTGGCGTGTATGACGCAACGCCGACCTGGTTGCGTACGACGGGCCAGTTCAAAAGCGAAGTCGTGTCCAAGTTTCCAACCCCGAGCGGGGGTTCTCCGATCTGGGAAACCTCACTCGCTGCGATCACGCGTCTCGTGGATGAGGCCAACACGAGCTACACGCGCACGCTCGTCGTTTTTACCGATGGCGAACCCAACCAGAATTCGGGTGAGGCTTTCAGCGAGTTTTCAAAGAAGCTCGTGGCCGCGCCGACCATGGCTTTGAGTTGGATCGATCTGACGCCGAATGACGTCGCGTCGACAAAGGCTTACGCTGATGCTGTTTCCAAACAGTGTGGCGCGTACTTCAATTTTGAAAGTGCCTCGCAGATCCCCGACGTGATGCGTCGTATCGCGCTCGCGACCGAATCTTGGTGGGATGTCGGGGTCTCGTTTGACGCCAAACTTGTGCCGGGAACGATGTATCGTATCGCAACGCGCCTTGTGTTCAGCGTTGGCAATGGCGCAGCGTCGTTCAATGCCCAGCGTCGCGTTGATAATTCTGTCGTGATCGACGACCGCTTCGTCATCGTGGCTCAGGAGGCGAAGCTATGAAACGTGTTTTAATCACGGCTGCGTCGTTGTTTGGCGCATTTTTGACGTGTTTGTGCTTCGCCTTGACCGCGTTTGCCGACGACACGATCCAGTTGACGCAAGATACTTATGGGGCAGAAGCGAGTTCGGATCAAAAACAGATCGCGGTCGTCGAACCCCGTCCGTTCACGAAGGAAGGCCGCGGCGAGCTCGCTTTGGGACTGGGCACGATCGCCAGTGATGTTTTTCTGGTCTATTTGCCGGTCACGCTCCGCGGTGCCTACCATTTCAAAGAATGGATCTCGCTCGAGGCCACGGCTTCTTTCATGGGGTGCTATGGCGATGACATTGGACCAAACCTTGAACGCGCGGCGGATCAGCGTTGTCAGCGCGTGCTCAAATCGAGTTATCGTCAGCTGACCCAGGAAAATTTGAATATGACCCACGTGTCGCACGTGGTGATGAAGGAATACCAGGTGGCGCGCTTTGCGCTCAATCCGGTCTGGTCGCCCTTCGTCGGCAAGTTTGCGCTCGGTAACGATGCGATCGCGCACTTCGACGTGAACTTAAGCGCTGGACTGGGTGCCGTGCTCGTCGAAGCGATTCTGGATGAAGTCGGTCATCGCGAGATTCGCGCCTCATTTGAAGGCAACTTGGGCGCCGGACTGCGCTTCGTATTTATGGACCAACTCGGTGTGCGTTTTGATTTCAGACAGTATTTGTACGGAAAGCAAAATGACAATGGGCTGGCGACGGCGTCTGAAGTGACGCTCAGTTTCTCGGTCTTGCTCTAGGAGGTGCTGATAATGCGAAAATGGATACAGTGCCTTGCGATGAGCCTGGTTTTGGCCGCAAGTCTGGCTTGGAATGCGCCGAATGCGACGGCGCAGGATAACAACGCTTTGGATGCAGCCCTCGACGCGCGTTGGAACACGGCAGACGTGCCTGCCGTCGAAGGAAATTTGCGTTTTGTGACGGAAAAAACCGTCGAATTGGGCGTGTCGTTTGGTTATCAGCCCAACGATGACTACGCAAACGTGTTTCCAATTTTGTTGGATGCGATCTACCACATCAATTCTGACTGGGGCGTTGGGGTGCGTGGCTCAATTTTGGTAGCTCACAGCGATACGGAACTCAAAACCTTTCTTGATGATCACCAGCCGGGGCTCGATAGCCGCATGCTGTATGAGGATCAGCTCGGTGACATCGCCGTCATGGGAACCTATCGCCCACTCTATGGCAAATGGACTGCCGGGGCCACCAACCTGGGACGCTTCGACTGGGGAATCTTGGCTGGTTTGGGGGCTGTTTTTGTCGATGCGCCGAACAAAGCTCGGTCAGCGCGCGAAAAAACGGCGCATTTTGAAGGCATTTTGGGCATGGATGCGCACATTTTCTTTAAAGACTGGCTTGCGCTGCGCCTCGAAGCGTCGTTGCGCCTGTATGAAGGCACAGACCGGTTCATGGTGCCTTGCTTTTTGGGCGTTGGTCTGAGTTTTATGGTGCCGACTTTGGCCGAGGAGGTTGAATGA
>JAZUKH010000144.1:0-2877 GCA_045643185.1 Myxococcota bacterium
CTATCAGGGAAGTGACCTTGCCAGTTTGATCCGCTCCGCCTCGAAACTTCGCGCCGAACGCGTCATCGTTGATACGATCCAGAACGCGTCGGAGGCGTCTGCCTTCATTGGTGCGATCTACGCGGGCGCTCAGGGCTCCATGGCTACGATCAGTGGTATCGGTGCATCCGAAGGCCTCAACAACATTATGCGTATGGTCAATACCGATAACGCATTGGCTGGCCTTAGCCAGGTCGTCAAAGTTCTCGATATCGTCCTTTCGACGCGAGCTTTCAGTGATGGCCGTCGCCGCATCGTCGAGATCTCTGAAGTGGCTGAAACAGAAGATGGTAAATTGGTCCTCGTCCCCATCTTTGAATGGAAAGAAGCTGGTATGGGCAAAGGCGCGTTCAAGGCCAGTGGCAACATTCCCGCATTCTACCAGGCCCTCGAACGCGGTGGGGTCTCTCTCGATCCTACGATCTTTAATTCCTAGTCTGCCCAAAAGATATGGGTTCTGCGGTTCGGCAAATCATCCGGACCGCTGTATCATTCGACGAAGTCAATCATTGAATTAACTCCATAGAGCCTAAGAAAATATGTATACACTGATTATCGAAGATCGTCATGGTAAGACAGCTGCTGAAATTTCGTTTGAACAAGGCAGCTATACGATTGGCCGTGTTGAAGGTAACGACGTCGTTCTGCCTTCAAATTCCGTTTCACGTACCCACGCGCGTATCTTCGTTTCTAATAACAAATGTTATATTGATGATCTTGGCAGCACTGCGGGGGTCGTTATCAATGGCGTGCCCATCAAGGCTCGTACCGAAATCGGGCATGGTGCACGCATCAAGATTGGTGATTATATGCTGTATCTTGAATACAAAGATAACTCCGATAACGGTGCAGGCCAGGAGATCCTTAAAACGCAAATCGTGACCGGTGCTCAGACAGGTTTTAAAATCGTTCGTGTCGGTGATAAATTTGCGGGTGAAGAATTTATGTTGTCTGAGCAGATCAACTCGATCGGGCGTACCGAAGACAACTATATTCTTCTCAGCGATCCATCCGTTTCCCGTAGCCATGCTCAGATCGTTAATCAGGGCATGTCCTTCAAACTTGTCGATCACCAGAGCGCCAACGGCTCGTTCGTTAACGGCAAAAAAGTTGAGAGTGAACAGGTACTGCAGTCCGGTGACGAACTTCGCTTCGGAAATCTTCGTTTCGTTTTCGTACCTGCAACTCAGCGCGTTGACCTGTCTCAGTATTCTAAACAAGTGACCGATAATCGCATGATCATTATTGCTTTGATCGGGTTGGTCATTCTGCTTTTTGCTGCCTGCATCATTATTATTAGCGTTTTGATGGGCGATGAGAGCGAGGATACTGCGGCACAGGCTCAGGAACAGTCCGAAACTGATGAAGCTTTCGCAAAACTTAATGTTCAGCTTCAAGAGGCCAATGACAATTTCCAAAAAGGGCATTTAAATAATGCTAATGATATCGTGGCTCGCCTTTCTGAAGAATGGCCGAACGAGTCGCGTGTTAAAGAATTGAAGTTCAAAATTGATGACGAGATGCGCAATGTCGAAATTATTGCGGAAGGCGATGCGCTCTTTGATCAAAAAAAATATCTTGAGGCAATCGACAAATATAATGAAGTCAGCGAAACTTCCGTGCCTCATTCATATAAACGTGCAAGAGAACGCGTTGAAGAAGCTGAGAGTAAGTTCATGATCGCTTCCTTTAACGAGGCTCGCTCTGCCTGTGATATCGAACTTACGGAACAGTGCATTTCCGATCTATGCGATGCTGCTAAGGCGATTAAAGAGTCTGGTAAGCACGAAGCAAACGTTGAAGACGCAAAAGCTTTCCTTTCTAATGTCGCGAAGGCAAAGAAGAACGCTAAACTTGCTGCACAGGCTAGTAAATGCAATAAGATGCTTTAGTTCTTTCCTATATTTCTATCCACTTAAGCCACGCTTCGGCGTGGCTTTTTTTTTGTTAAATCACATTAATCTGAAATTTAGTGATTAACGATTAAACACCTTTCTCATACTATGTCGTTAAACTCGTGATCCTTCAACTGAGTTGTAACGTTATTCATAAAGTATTTGCTATATTTAATTGCTTATTTCGAGTATATAATAAGGCGTAATATTTTGTGATTTTGGATCACGCGGTACACGATTAAAGCTGTTCGTTTAGCCATGACGTTTTGGGCTTATTCTGTAGTTTGGTTCTCAGAATACTAGTACGAAAATTTGTGGCATTGGCGAATGGTTTCAAACGTATAAAATCAGGAGTATGACTTTGAAAAACTCAAACTTAGTCATTTTTATGACATGTTTGGCGATCGCATCTGTCTCGGCTTGTGAAAACGATTCGGCGCTGAATACGAGTGTTCGTTGGAAGAACTGCGTTGGCCTGGAAGGCCAGACCTACTGTCAGGAAAACGCCATTGTCGTTTGCGACATGAATTCTGTGGTCGTGAGTGAAACGCCCTGTGACGACGGTATGATCTGCGTAGGATCAGCAGCCGGTGTCGCATGCGAATGCACGATCGAAGCGAATAAATGCAGTAACGGCGTGGCCACGGTCTGCAATACGAGCACGGGCCAGTTTGAAGAGATGAAATGCTCGAGCGGCGAATGCGACGGCAATGCCTGCAAATATCACGAATGCGACGGCAACGCCACAAAATGCGAAGCGGCGACCGACGGCTCGGTCAAAGTGTCGAAGTGCGACAACGGAAAATGGGTCGACAGCGACGTTGACTGTGCCGACAAAGTTTGCGACAGCGACAACAAAACGTGCATTGCAAAACAGTGTGAATACACGAAAGCCGATGGATCATCGGTGCAGATCAAAGACGGGCAGGCGATCTGTGACGGC
>JAZUKH010000145.1:0-5036 GCA_045643185.1 Myxococcota bacterium
GAAACCACATTGTAGTTTTTTTGGATCTCGTCCTCCTGATCCATCTGGTCAGGGGCGACCGTCAACAGCTCCTGTTCGGGGGCAATCTCTTTGTCCGAAGCGATGTGGACGAGGGCACTGTGGGTACAGGCGAGTGTGTTGCTGGTCGAGTAGGGATTCTGGCATTCTGGATCGAGTTTGGTGCCCGCAGAGATCGCGTAGTCGGCAACATTATTATAAGTTCCGGCGTTGAACAGACGGCTTGGCAGGCCCAAAACGAAGTTGATGAGGGCGATGATGGAGACGAACGCGAGCAGCATGGCGGCGACGTTGATGGCGAGTTGCATGCCTTCGGAGGCACCGCGTGCCGCAGCGTCGATGACGTTGGCATCCTGTTTTTTGTCATCCAGCTTGTAATTGCCCATTGTTTCGGATTCCTCGGTCTCGGGGAACATCATCTTGGCAACCACTAACGTCGCTGGTGCGCTCATGACACTCGCCGCGATCATGTGCCCCGCAATGTCGGGGAAATAGGGCTGCAGCATGGCGACATACGAGGCCATGACGCCGCCGGCCACGGTGGCAAAACCACCTGTCATGACGGCAAAAAGCTCGGAGTTGGTCATTTTGCCCACGTAGGGCTTTACAACGAGTGGCGCTTCGGTCTGGCCGACAAAGATGTTCGAGACCGCTGACAGCGTTTCAGAGCCAGACGTGCCCATGAATTTCATCATGAAAGCCGCCATGCCTTTGACGATCCATTGCATGATGCCGATGTGGTACAGCATCGTCATGAGGGAGCTAAAGAAGATGATCGGGGGCAAAATGCTCATGGCCGTGTTCACGTTGGCCGACTCGATCTGTCCGCTGGCGTAACTGGCGAACAAAAAGTTCGTGCCGGCCTTGGTAAAGTCGAGCAGCACGGTAATGGCGTCATTCAAGCCGGCAAAGATCGCCTTGCCGATCGGCGTCCAGAGGATGAACATGGCAAAGACCAGCTGCAGCAGCATGCCGACGATGACGAGTTTCCACAAGATCTTTTTGCGATTGTTACTGAAGGCGTAACAAATGGCGAGGAAACCGAAAATGCCGAAAATACTCATGAGGCGGCTAGGCCACGAGTGGGTATCTTCGGCTTTCTTTTTGTCGATGAGGATCTCAGTGCCGACTTTTGCGCGCTGAGGATCATGGTAGTAATCGGCCGCATCGATCGTTTTGGCCGCGACAGCCGGGTTGGCTGCGGCGGTTTCGGGCTGAAGTGCGTCGCCGAGTTGTGCGTCCGCGTTGGGAGTATCCGCGACACCGGCGACGGTGGCCGCCGACGCGGCGTTTGTATCGACGATTGGTTCGGAGCCTTCCGCCTGAGCTGGCGTGGTTTCGCCAGCCGCAGTCGGGGCTGGCGTGGCAGCTGGGGCTGTTGGCGCGGCGTCAGCCGGTGCCACGACGGGGGCATTGTCAGCGGCGTCCTGGGCACTGGCCGGCAACTGGTCTTTGGTCACGATGCCCGTCACCAGAACGAACAAGCCGAATCCCATCACGAGGTAGGCCAGCACGTTCGATATGCGCTTAGGTATCGAGAATTGGGGAAATAACGTGAACTTTTTCATAAGCTCCTGATGTCATAATTAGGTCAAACAGATTTCATGCAGACGTCGGATCGCGTGAAAAGACAAATACGACGCCGGTCAACTACAAAAATTTAATAAAAGGTCCGATCAGGCCGTCATCGTGAACCGATTTAAGGATGAACAGGGCTTTTCCACGCAATTGTGTGACGGGCATGGGGCCATTCTGTCGCGAGTCGAGCGACCCCATGCGGTTGTCGCCGGCCAAAAAGCACGTGCCGGGTTTGAGTGGAAATTCGCCAGTGAGTCGGGTCACGATCGGCGTTTGGGGCAGCATAATGTGCCAGGTTGCGTCGGGCAGGCTTTCGCGCCATATCTCGGGCTCGTCGGCTGGGCGCGCGATCGCCGGGTTGGTCAGGCGCAGGCGCGGCACTGCCTGACCGCTTATCGTCAGTTTGTCGTTATAGAACGACACGTTTCCCTCATCACACGCGATGACGCGCAAAAAGTTTGGGCCGGCGGCATCCGCTTCGGTTTTGAGCGCATACACGTTGCCCGGACGCGGCGTTTGGGCGTGCTCCAGGTTGGTAAAACGTTGAAACACCACGAGATCGCCTTTCGACAGCGTCGGTTGCATGGCATTCGATTCGACCGTTTCGACACCAAATAGCACGACCAACGTCAACATCCCAACAAAGATCGCGATGCCGATCAACGTCATGACTGGAGACGTGTGCTTTTTGGCTTTTTTGCGTCGTGAAGGGGCTTTTTTGTCGGGCTTTTCGGCCATTTTGATGGCCTGCAAGGCCATGTCTGAGTTGTGGCCGCCATTTGAATTCGTCGAACTTTTGCGACCTTTCGAGCTACTTTTGCGACGAGTTGTTGTATGTTTGGATTCGTCCACGTTGGGGGACGTTTTTCGTTTGGAAGCAGCCATTGGAGAAAACCATGAAGACAGTCGAAGATATTCGTCGAGTAATGAATCAATTTTTTCCTGCTCAGGGCGCAGAAGACTGGGACAACCCGGGTCTGCAGCTGGGCAGAGCGACAGGCGTTGTAAAGCGCGTTCTGCTAGCCTTGGAACTAACGCCAGACGTGGTCAGAGAAGCGATAGAAAGTCAGGCGGAACTTATTTTAACGCATCATCCGTTTATCTTTAAGCCTATAAAAGCAATAAATGACGACACCGCCGACGGGCGTATGCTTTTGGACCTTGCAGAGGCGCACATCGCGCTGATGGCAGCGCATACGAACCTGGACAGTGCGCCGCAGGCGATCAACGAGAAGCTGAGTGACGACCTTGGTTTGTTGAATCGTTCGATCCTTTTGCCGCACGAAGCTTTTGCCGCCTACAAAATTGTGGTTTTTGTGCCCGAATCGAACGCGGATGCGGTCGCGGCGGCGATGCATCGTGCCGGTGCAGGGTGTGTGGGCGATTACAGCGACGTCTCGTTTCGTGGTCGCGGCACTGGTTGTTTTGCGTGTGGCGAAAATGCGCATCCTGCCATTGGTGCGCCGGGGTCCGTCGAGCGCGTCGATGAAGTCCGCATCGAAATGGTCGTGTCGGCGCGGCATCTGGCTGCCGTCACCAAAGCTTTGTTGGCCGCACACCCTTATGAGGAGCCTGCCTACGACGTTTTCAAGCTCGAAAGCCCCGTGCACGGCATGACCGACATTTATGGTTTCGGCATGGTTGGCGATCTGCCCGAAGCCATGCGTCTCGACGACTTTTTGGCGCATCTGCGAGAACTTTGGTCGATCGACGCCATTCGGGCAAGCGGCGCGCCAGACAAACGCATCCAGCGTGTGGCCATCATGAATGGTTCAGGCGCCCGCTACGTCTCAAAAGCTCGCCACGTCGACGCCTACATCACTGGGGATTGCGGTCATCACGATTTTGACAACGCCAATCGACTCGGCGTCGCGCTCATTGATGCAGGGCATTATGACACCGAAAAATTCATTCCGTCCATCATGCAGTCGGTTTTGCGCGCGCAATTCGGTCATGAGATCGAATGCTGCATCGCTCAGTCGATGAGACGCCCATTTGCGGTGTATTAAGAATTCAGTTTCGTTTTGTGGAGGGGGAAGTCTCCCCCTACGCGGCTATTTCTTGGCGAAATCGTTTCCATGTGGATTCGTTGCATGCTACGAATCCACATGGAAACGTCGCCAACGAAATACGCCGCTACCCCTTCGCCTGGCAGGGCCATCTAACCTGGTTGTTACCTTTGCCTTAGCTCGTTCGCACACGTTAATTCAGACGTCCACCCAATATGCGCAAACACAGTTTTTATGATTCAAGCGATGCTTTAAGGTCTGAAATTGAATTGTATCCTTTAATATTTGGATCGTGTGCAATCTTGTCGCTTTCTTCGATAGCCTTAATGGAAGTTCTCTCTAAAGAATCGAGCTTCATATCAAAAGGCAACCCATTATGATAAATGGTTTGTCTCAAAAAGATATTAATGGCCGTTGACATGTTTATCCCCAAGGCTTCAAAAATATCTTCGGCAGCCTTTTTTATCTCTGTATCTGTTCTTGCGCTTATGGTTGTGATAGACATTGTGACCTCCTATTTAAAGCCTCTACAACTGCTGTCGTAATGCATTTACTGTTAAATAAATGAATGCAGATGTATTACAGAGCGGTTACTGTTCAGTCGTGGGGCTAAGCAATAGGTTGTTATAGAGGTTGCGTTTTCTTGAGTAATTAATTTTTGGTGCAGGTCTGGGACTGCGGCGCGATGGTGGACGGTAGAGATGCGCGGTCCGCACGTCTCTACCGTCCACCATGCATTTCACGAGCGCTACTTTTGTCAGGTGTGTGGAACTATTTTTTCGTTCAAACAAGCCACACGGCCGTACCAAAGCCTTAAAATTCGACAAAAATTCAAAAAATCATGTCACGTTTTCAAGCTTGCTGGGGAATATATAGGGAAGAAAACAGACGTGTCTTTGCACGTCACTTTAAGCCAAGGAGGTAACATGGCTACCAGACATGATGTCCAACTGAATTCCCAGCCAGACGCAATGACCGAGTTGAACGATCTGACCGCGACGCAACGTGAACGGCTAAAACAGCTGGATGCGCGACAAACGGCATTGAAGCGAAAGATCCGCAAAGCTTCGAAAGCCTTAACAAGCATGGAAGCAGCTCGTTCACAGATCATACGTCGCCAAGTTGACAGCGCAACCAAGGCTTATTTGAACCTGCCGCACATTTTTGCGGATTTCTTTAACGGTGTCGTCTTTCAGGGCAAGCCCGTGGTGAACCCAGACGAGCTGCAGACGGTTGAAAACGAATACGTGACGTTACTGGCAACGGACGAGTCCAGTGACGTGTTTATCAAGCGCATTCGCGACCTCTGTAAGTTGTGTGCGATCAAAACGGATTCCAAAGCGGCCTATTGCTTCCTCGCCGTGGAAGAACAAACCAAGTTGGATGACTGGATGGCATTGCGCGTCATGCTGTTGGATGCGTTGACCTATG
>JAZUKH010000146.1:0-10477 GCA_045643185.1 Myxococcota bacterium
TGCATGTGTTAGGCCTGCCGCCAGCGTTCGTTCTGAGCCAGGATCAAACTCTCCAGTTTGATCTCTTTATATAGAGCCGTTTCACGAAACGGCTATACTTACTTTAGTCGCCGCGTAGCATGCTACGCGGTCTCATAGATGCTATTTTGCATCCCGAGGTATCTGCGCTGCAGATCCTCTTTTTATTAGGCTCGCACTTCTGCTGCAATCTTTCGATTGCTTTTACGTTTCTTTCTCTTATTCGGTTTTCATCGTGTCATCGGGTTTAGCGCCCGTTGACGAGGGGCGGCTTATACGCGTGTAGGTCTAGGTAGTCAACATTTTTTTTATTTTTTTTCGTTCCATGAATTTCATGCGGCCTGTCCCCGACCGCACGTGCCACGATGCGCGGATAAAACTCGATGTGTGCCATCAGCGTCAACCGAGCTGAATACATGATGATTTGATCGTTTTTATTTTCTCCTTCTCAATGTGGGAAGGGGCCGGGGGAGTGGGCTAAAATTGAAGAAAACCATGGAAACATCTAACTTTAATCAACTCGTATCGTTCGTTTTCGGCATTGCGAACGATTGCCTCGTCGATAAATACGACGTCGGCGATTACCGAAAATCATTCTGCCCATAACTGTCATTCGTCGTTTTGACACGGTTTTGGAGCCCACAAAACAAGCCGTGCTCGCCATGAAAGCCAAGCTCAATGCAGTTGGTCTCAAGAAACAGAACGAAGCCCTTTGCAGAACCGCAGATCAGGCTTTTTGCAATAGTTCGCCTTTCTTTTTCAGCGACCTCAAGTCCCACAAATCCAAACAGTCGCTCAAACATGATCTCATCGCCTATCTCGACTGATTCTCGGCCAACGTCCTGGATATCATCGACAAATCCAAGTTCCGCAATCAGATCGATTACCTCGTCGAACAAATATCCTCGCCATTCTCATTGAAAATTCATCAGTCCCGTGATTAAATATTGCGCCTCGCGAGCACCTTGCTCCCTATTTGTGGACACGATCAAGTATTACCCCTCCCTTTCAAATAAACTGTTAATTTTCAGGAGCTCACATCATGAAAAAGTGTTGCTTGATATTATGTTTGACTGCAGCTCTATTAGGTTGCAATCACACTACGCGCGTACAAGCACCTGACATTGATGAAGCGCAAAATCAGACAACTGAACCGTTGAATATCAACGTCGCCGATCTCCACGTCGATTATTGCGAAAACGGTTATTCATTCTGCGAGCTAAACCGAAAACAGATCGACCGATTACTCGCGCTCGGTCAAACCACGAACATGCGCAACACGTCCGATATGACGCCGCTCATGATGGTCTCGGATGTCGAAACTGCCAAATACCTGATCGATAACGGGGCTGACGTTAATGCCCGGGACCAGGGCGGCAAAACTGCACTCATGTACGCCTCCGGACGGGGAAAGACCGACCTCGTAAAGTTCCTTATCCAGAGCGGTGCCGATGTCAACATCACGGATGACCAAGGCAGGTCCGCATTGAACATCAGCGCTCTGGATGCAGAAGGATTTAATGCACTGCTCGATGCTGGCGCCGATCCAAATGTGGCAAATCAATGTGGCATCACGGCATTATATCGCGCGCCGAATGCCCAAACGGTCAAACGACTCATCGAGGCTGGCGTCGATGTCAACGCACCTAATAAGAATTGTTACAATGCCGTTGCAAGTCAGCTGGGGGCTGTAGACTCGATTGCGTTTACGCTGAACGGCCGGCCAAAAGATTATAGCCCGTCGGACCAGTGCGCACGAACGCCGTTATTTTATGTTCACGATGCTGAAAGCGCAAAACTATTGCTGGCTGCCGGGGCTGATGCCAAAGCGACTGATTGCGAAGGCACGACCGTGCTCATGAGAAATGACCTCGATGCAGAGACCTTCGCGATACTTCTCGATGCCGGTGCCGACCCGGTCGCCCAAAGCAAGTTCTCATGGACACCGATTCACTTCGCACCTGATGCGCAAACCGTACAGCGGCTCGTTGACGCGGGTGCTCAAATTAACAAAACAAAGGCTAATTTAAATCCACTCATGCAGGCTGCTTACCTCAATCGTGCCGATGTCGTCCAAAAATTACTCGAACTTGGCACGGATGCCAAAGAAATCAGCCCACTTTCCACATCCCCCATCGAATATGCAGGCCGTCTCGATATCGTCAAAATGCTCGCGGATGCCGGTGCAGATCTCGAAGATGCTCTCTACTATGTCGATGACGCCGAATCGATGCAATATCTCATTTCCAGAAATTCTTTTATCAAAGAAGACATTGAAGAAACTGATCTGACACGATCAGGGGACAAAAGGTTTGTCGATGGACATGACATCTATTTCTGGCATTCCAGACCTGCAGACGTCGTCAAAGTATTGTTAGATTCCGGCACTCGTCTATATAAAAGCGATATCGGTTGGGCTGCACAAAATGGCGATGTCGATAGTTTAAACGCCATTTTTGATTATTTAAAAAACAGCGGCATCTCGTTTATCAGCACAAGTGAAGCTCTCACTGACGATGAACGACATGCATTGCTTGACAATAAGAGTCTTTCTATTGAACGGAAAATTGAAATACTGAGCCAAAAGCATCACATTTCCACGGAAACCGCCAAAGTGCTTTGTCGGCTTCAAGTCTACGAATCCAAGGATATGGATGATCTCCTCATAGCCGCCTTGTTTGCGTCAAAAGATCACAAAACGGTTGAATGTATTATGAACGCTGCGTCAACTTTTGGCTCGACGGAGTTTATTCATAAATTAAATAATTCTAAAAAATCTATTTTTTATTATGTCAAAGATATCGAATCTGCCCAAATAATGCTCGATGCCGGCGTCGATATCAATACAAATAGTGACAGGTACAACCCCATTTTAGCCGCAGTCAACGGCATTCTTGTTGACAGTCCCTTACCAATGCATGGCGGACACAGGGTCTACATCGACGGCTATACGCAATTTCTCATCGACCACGGAGCCGTTCCACATGTTCAAGATAAAAAAGGTAAAACGCCATGGATGCTCGCCGATCACTTGGATACCATTTTAGCATTGCTTAAGGCTGGTGCCGATGTCAACGAAACTGACAATCATGGACAAACCAAGCTCATGCACACAAAGCGATCGGAAATTGCCAAGCTGCTCATAGATAATGGCGCGGATGTCAATGCAAAAGATAATAATGGCAAAACAGCCCTTCATCACGTAGCCTCCCTGCACAACGACGGCTATTATGAACGAGAGTCGATGATAACAAATCTCGAGATCGCCAAATTGCTGATCGCTTCCGGTGCCGATGTCAATGCAGCCAATGACGAAGGTCTACCCCCCATTTTAGCCATGCCTTTTGAATCCCCGGACGAAAATGAGACCATTTACCCGCTAAGAAGTCTACTGATCGATGCCGGTGCAGACCTCAACGTAAAAACGCTGGATGGCGTGACACCGTTGATGTTCGCAGAACCCTACACGGTTCAACGAATGATCGATGCCGGGGTGAACATCAATGATGCTGACAACAACGGCAAAACACCGCTCATATATGCAGCAGAACACGATATTTATAACTCAAACGTGGTAAAAGACTATCAGGATGGCGACGAAAAAATCAAAAAACAATTGGATTATTACTACCAATACAGCTTGGGGCTCACGGTAAAAGCACTCATTGACGCCGGCGCTAACGTCAATGCCTCAGATATCAATGGTGATACGGCATTAATGAAGGCTTTGGACAGCAAAAATCCAAATACAGTAAAAATGCTGATCGATGCAGGTGCGGATCTCCAGGCAGTCAATAAAGATGGCGATAACATATTGATGTTAGCCAGTAAAAACGGCAATTTGGATCTTGTCAAAATGCTGATCGAACGAGGCGTTGACTTAAACATAAAAAATAGCTTAGGCAACACGGCTCTCATGTTGGCACTCGACAGTGCCGCACAGTATAAAAAAACGGCAACCGCTCAGAGTTGCAGGGATGTAGCAAAGCTGTTGATTCAGTCTGGGGCAGATATTTATGTAAAAAATAACGACGAATCGACAGTCTTATTACAAGCAGTCCGCGCAAATGATAAAGAAATCGTTGAACACCTCATTCAACGCGGCATCGATGTCAATGCAGGATCTCCGCTTTGGTTTGCTGCTGATAAAGGTAATCCTGATATCGTCCACATGCTCCTCAAGGCGGGTGCCAACCCAAATATCCAGCTTAAAGAAGAAAGCTATCATTCCGAAAACACGCCGCTATTGCACCAAGCAATCGATAATTGTCAGAATCCTTTTAACACAAATCCATATTACTGCGAATTAGTGAAAGAACTTGTCAAAGCCGGCGCTGATATAAATGTCCTCAATAAAGCCGATTTTTCCGGCCCAATCCCACCTATTTATGCAATTATTAAAAGCATTAATTGGGCAAAACGCAACACTTTATACACTGAACAAAAATTTGACCAACTGAAATCTCTCCTGCCATTTTTTATCGAGTCAGGCGCAGATCTCCATTTTACAGACGATGACGGCTACAGTTTATTAACCAAAACCGTTAGCTTTCACGCCGAAAACCTTAGCATTCACGACCTTGAATCGGCAAAACTGCTCATCAAAGCAGGTCTTGATGTCAATGCAAAAGACGACAATGGCAAAACAGCGCTCTTTTATACGTTGAATGCCCAAGATAGACAGGTCCAGATCGATATGGAGCTCGCAGAGTATCTCATTCAGGCAGGCGCCAATACGAACGTCAAAAATAACGATGGTGATACGCTGCTCGACATAGTAAATCGCACCCTTGCCAGCCGTAAACAAGCGTTGTCTAAATCGACTGACGGCCGTTTCATTAAGTCGTTCTCAAAGGACATCGAGAGTCTAAATGCATTCCAGACGATGCTCAAAAAGGCCGGTGCACGCCCGTCGAAAAATAAAAATAAAACAAAATGACGCCAGCGCCCCCCGCATAGTCGAGCAGCAACAAACGTGGTTACTGAAAACCGTTTCTACACCGCAAAAGGCGTCATAGTAGCGATGATACACACTTTTAATTTGATTTTTGGGATGCTGCGTTGCATGCAACGCAGCTACTCGCCTATGCGCCTGTGGCGCATACGGCTCGTAAATGCCGCTATTGCTTTGCAATACGCAGCATCTTTTTGACTTTATACACTTTTGGAGACCTCTTATCATGACAAATTACCGTTTCTGGATACAAGCCAGCTGCATTTTATTACTTTTCTGTGCTCCTTCATGCAAGAAAACCGTTGACCAGCCAAAACCGGATGACATCCAAGCAGTAGAAGTCCCAGCACCAGAAGCCTCTGCAGCAAAACCTGAAACAGAATCTGCCGCAAACACCGAAATTGCTCAACCCTCGGCAAATGACCATGCCACTGCCAGAAAATGTCCCGCCAATCCCGCTGATCCCGATGGCCTGTATCGAGATTTCTTTGACTGCGATACCCCCTTCCCGATGAAGGATGGCAAAGCAGCGAAATACGATAAATCATGGAAAGAAGGTGATGACGGCGCCGGCATGGATGGCTACGAATTCACCGAAATCACCCAGGAATTCATCGATGAATACAAAAAACGCCTTGAGGCTGCCGGCTATACGAACGACAGGCCTGTAGAAGCTCCGCCGATTTATCAAAAAAAACTCAGTGAAACGTCAGAATATCGAGTTGATCTGACGGACAATTTGTGCAAAGAGTGGATGGATGATTGTGATGACACGAAGAAAACGGGAAAACTGACGGTCGAAACGACCCTCATGACGTTTGATCCGCCCGAAGAACCGGAGCCTGAACAACCGGCACCGGATGCCGAAAAGATCAAAGCCGCTTACAGCAACCCTGCCGATCCAGACAAACTCTATGCAGGCCTTCCACAGCCCTGCATTTTCCCAATGAAAGACGGCAAAGCCTTACAATATGGCTCAAAAAACGATTTGCTCGACGATCCAAACGCCAGAGACCCCGGAAAACTGGCCTACACCTTTGGCAGTACCGAGAATTTTGATATCCTCGACTTTATCGAAAAAGAATTCACAAATCAGCTCGTAGCCGCCGGTTTTGATAACAGTAGTTTGACCAAAAAGACTGACGACGGTTTCTGCTCCGTCAGCTGGGACTCCGGCGAGGGTGAACTCATTTTGAGATTTTACATCCAGGAATAATCGATTGCCCAAAATGGGGCGTGACAAAATAGACTGAATATTGCGGTCATGTTTGCGAACGCTCCATCCCTCCTGCGCAGCTTTTTATTGTTGTGAGCACAGTTAATGTGAATATTCAATCGGCTGGAAGCCGATGTTTTACATAACCGGGGGGGAGGGGATAGCGCAAAACGCCGTGCCTCCGGGCGTAATGCGATCTCCAAAAATGCGGCTGGATGCAGGAGCTATTTTAATAGCTCATAACAATCCGGAATGTTGTGGTAATTAATCTCGTATAAACACCCTTCATCAGGTATTTCCAAATCATGATCCCCTATATCCTGAAGAATTTGGTGCACTTTTACAACACAAACATAATATTCTTCATAATCAGGATCATCTTCGTCCAATCCATTTTCACTTTCATATGCTGTTTCATATGAAGCATAGATGGTTGCCTTGTCATTCCATACCAGTTTGAACAATTCTGTTCTAGATTCTCGTAAACTGCGAATGAATGGTGACAGGTTCTCTTTTTCGATATTATTAAACCACATCTTCTTTTCTCCTATCAGGGATGAGCAGGCACAATGTGTGTACCTTTTTTTGAATAGTGAATTGTCCCTTTATTGGTTGGTAATCTAATTGATGGGTCATTACCATCAACCCAGATGCCAATATTCTTTTCAAATGTAACTATTTCCTTTTGGATTAGGGAATACGCCCGTTCCAGATTTTTCTTGAATCAGGTTCTTTGCTTCATCCATCGAAAGTGTCAGCTCCGATCTATCTGGAACGAAGTTCTTATGTCCAGGAATATGCTTTCCCTGCTTGTCCTTCTGTAATTTTGTTGGAAAACCATTAACATATTTTTCTCCATTTTCCCAAGTAATAACAGCACTTTCTGATAAGGAAAGGCTATATCAACCGTGCCCGTTTTGCCTTCGGCTTCGACGGACGCGGTTATGCAAGCACCGGCGTTCCCGGTGCGCATCTTCCAGCCGCCTATTTTCCATACGTTCTGCGCCTTCATTTGTATTTTATGACACGCGCTTCAAACGCTTTGCGCTCTCAGCTGAAATATACATTGCCTGACGATACCCCAAAGCCCAGTTGAGCTACAACTCAATTTGTTCTAGAACACCGTGTATCGCGCAGTGATAGAGTTTTGCTATCCACCGGGGCGTTGCGGGGCGGTGCCCCGCAGAGAGGGTAGCGACGTATTTGGCGCAAATTTCACATAGAGACGCATTTTTTGCGTCTCTACGTGAAATAGAGCCAAATAGACGCGTAGGGGGAGACTTTCCCCCCCAAAAAAAAGCTATTCTTTTATTGTATGGAGTTGAGTTTATGGGTCTAAAATCCATTGGGCTCGTCGCCATCGGTGCCATTGCCGGTGTTGGCGTTGCTTCTGCGATCATGTTGAACGACGATGAAGAGACAAAACAGACGGTCGACGTCGTGCCAGTTCAGGTTGCGGCGCAGGAGCGTGCCGAAGCCCCAATAAAGAGCGAAACAAGCGAAGCGCCGACTATCTGGTACGATGATGCCTGGCCAGACGAGATGGGACAGAGCGAAGATTTTGGCGTCACCACCCGTCATTCGCGCGCACGACATGGTCATGGCGATGCTCAACCCAGCTTTCAGGAACAAGACGCCGAACATCGCCGAGCCGAACGGGAAAAGCGACGTGCCGAACGAGAGAATCGACGCGCTGAACGACGAAACCGACGCCATGAATACGAGCACGACGTTGATGACGAACCATGGCGGCGACATCATGACGAACCAGACGCCTATGAACGCTGGGGCGGCGAACATAGGCCACACGGTAACTGGGAATCACCGGTCGAGTGGCGGCGTAGACGTGGCGAGTGGGGAAACGAACAAGAGGAATGGTCAAAACACGGTTGGCATCGGGACGACGATCATGAAAATTGCGACGATAATTGCGACGATAATTGCGACGAAATGCAGTCAGAACGCGACGAAATGCAATGGCGACGCAGACATGACGAACGACGTGGCGATCGAAGACGACATGACGGCGATCTGCGTGGTCGGCACCGCACCCCGAATCACGAACCGCCTGCCGTTGCAGGTGATATCGCTAATGAAAACGTGACAGCCCCCACCAAGCTGAACACGGCCTTCCGAAACGAATCCGAGTTGACCGCTTTTGCCTCCACCGTACTCGCCAGCCTTAACAGCGTCTGGAATGAACAGCTCACGCAAAACGGCAAACGCTTCCGGCCACCCAAGTTGCACGTTTTTACCGACGAGATCGCGTCGGACTGCGGCGAAGTCGATTTCGATACAGGCCCATTTTATTGCTCCTCCGATGAAGGACTCTACCTCGATCTTACATTTTTTCAGACACTAAAAGAAGAATTGGAGACCGACAGTGCGTTTGCCTTCGCTTATGTGATCGCGCACGAATACGGACACCACGTTCAAAATTTGCTCGGTGACCTCGAAAAATACGCTGAACGTGAAGAAACGCTGCGCGAACGCGGCAAAGAGACCAAGGCCAATCTAATCTCAGTCCAAACGGAACTTCAGGCTGACTTTTTGGCCGGTGTCTGGGCTTATCATGACGAAAGCGTGACGGAGAGCATCACCGAGGATGATATCGAGCAAGTTTTGTGGTCAGCCGCGACGGTCGGCGACGATATTTTGGGCGAAGAAAGCCCGGAATCGTTCAGTCACGGGTCGGCAGAAATGCGCATCGAATGGCTTGCACGCGGCATGATGTGCGGCGACTTGAGCTACGGCAACACATTTCAGTACTCGCTCAACGAGCTCGCCTCCCCACCCGAACTGCCTGAAGACACAGAATCAGACGCCGAAAACGCCCAATCAGACACCACAAACGCCACCGCACATTAAAAGCCTGCGCATCAGATAGCTTCGTCACCAGATCGCGCGTCCAGAATTATCTGGCGCACGGCCTCGACGTCCAACTCGTCGATCAATACAAGCAAATTGGAAAAATCTTCGTGATAGCCATAACCGCCATGGATCATCTCTTCCTTGGCGGCTTCTTTTGACCAATTTTGGTAGATCACGCGATAGAGGGCTACAAACGTGCCCGTTCGATCAGCGCCATGCAGACAATGCACGAGCACAGGTTTGGGAGCGTGATCAAACACTTTGAGTGCTTCGACAAACTGCTCTTGAGTTGCACTCCATGGAATCAAGGGCACATGGATCAGGGTCAGTCCAGTCTGTTCAGTTTTTTCGTAGCCGACATCCACGGTCAAAAGCTGAAAATTCATCACACATTGGATGCCCAGCGTCTGAGCTGACGTCAATCCCAACTCAACCGGTTGACCACTTCGATACAGTTCACTGCTCACGCGATATAGATTCGTCAATCCCGTTGCCGTTAAAGGCTCAACAGTACTTTCAGGCGAGTACTGCCAAGTCGCCACGTTTTCATCTGGCTCTGGTTCAACGGGATCAAGCGGCGGAACAGGTTCGTCGATGGGTTCAAGCTGCGCCTTTCCAGACTCGTCAATCGTTTCGTGCGGATCAACCACGTCACCTGGTTCAAAACCGGGCTCTGCAGGTTTATCGAGTTCGTTGCCCGAGAGCTTTGATTCATCAGCCGAGCCATCGAATAAATCACCTGGCTCATTAGAATTCACCGCTGTTTGGGATTTTGACGGTGTTTTGTGCGTTTCGCGCTGCGATTCTACATCGTGGCACACATCGCCCTTCGTCTGAATGACTTGAGCCGGACGATCCAATTGACTTGATTCGGTCTTGATCGTTTCATTGCACGCACCAAGACAAACGCTCAAGGTCAACAACCATAAGCTTTTGAGCGCAAGTTTCACTTTTTTCGGCATTTTTTGCTGATTTCGCATCACGAGCCTCTTGAGCTTTAAGCTTTGTTCATAGAAGTCATACGCACGCGCACTGAAGGCGCACGCAAGTTAGTTTAGCAAAATCATTCGTAATGCGTCATGCAGAATTTATCATTAGCGACCGCGACGTTACAACACAGCTTGGGATCACAATACAAACCCTCTCCCAGCTAAATCGTAACGGTGCAAAAACGAAAAAAGCCAGCAAACAAATGTTTGCTGGCTTAATGGGCCTGGGAAGACTCGGACTTCCGACCTCACGCTTATCAGGCGTGCGCTCTAACCGGCTGAGCTACAAGCCCGAAGAAACCGAAGAGAAGAAACTTATCAGAGGTGCGTATGACCACGGTCTGTAGAGACGTGTCACGACACGTCTCTACAGACCGTGCCGATACGTCATATCATTCCGTTAAAGGAGGTGATCCAACCGCAGGTTCC
>JAZUKH010000147.1:0-5848 GCA_045643185.1 Myxococcota bacterium
GCCGGCGGCCTCAATGGCGGCGCCCGCACCCAGTGCGCCCATCGCCACACCAACTTCCGCGCGCCGCAACACGGGCGCGTCGTTGAGCCCGTCGCCAACAAAGATCAACGAACCATCACTCGACTTTTTGGCTTCGATCGCTTCAAACGCTCCGACTTTGTCCCCGGGCAATAACTCGGCATGCACTTCATCGATCGACAGGTCTTTCGCGATCGACTGCGCGATCTTCGCATTGTCACCTGTCAACATGACGTTGCGGCAAACGCCAAGTTTCTTCAGATCCACCAGGGCCTGCGCCGAATCGGGTTTGAGCGTGTCAGCAATGACCAAATACCCTAAATAACGTCGATCGCGCGCCACATGGATGATCGTGCCTAACACGTCGCCCGGAGCTGGCACTTCGACGCCGTTTTGGCGCAACCAGCGCTCGTTTCCAGCCAGGATCGTCGCGCCGTCAAACTCACCCTGTGCACCCAAACCGGCCATCTCACGGCATGCCGTCGCCACACGTGTCTGAGACACGCCGCGCTTTTGCCCTTCGCGCACAATCGAACGCGCAATTGGGTGATTCGACATTGCTTCGACCAAACTGGCACACGTAATAAGCTCATCCGACGATACGCCTTCGACGGCTACGCACTGAGTGACTGCAAACTCACCCTTCGTGATCGTACCCGTTTTATCGAGAACGACCGAGTCAACGTGCACCAACGATTCAAGATACTGGCTTCCCTTCACCAAAATTCCACGTCGAGACGCCGCACCAATGCCTGCAAAGAACGTCAGCGGCACCGAAATGACCAACGCACACGGACATGAGATCACGAGAAACACGCACGCGCGGTGGATCCAGTCTGACCAGTTCCCCAGCCCCAATAACGGCGCTGTGACCGCCAACAAAACCGCTAAAATGACCACAACTGGCGTATAAACTCGAGCAAACCGCGTCATAAACTGTTCTGACGGCGCTTTGTTGCCCGACGCGTTTTGAACCAGTTCCAAGATCTTTGACGCCGTTGATTCGCCATACGCCCGAGTCACTTCGACCGTCAACGCGTCCGTCAAGTTAATACACCCCGACAGAACCGAATCCCCCACATCAACGCCTCGCCAAAGCGATTCCCCCGTCAGCGCCGACGTGTCCAACTGCGACTTGCCCTGAACGACCTTGCCATCCAACGGCACTTTTTCGCCCGCTTTCACCAGAATTTGTTCGCCAACCTGAACGTCCTGTGCCGCAACCGACTGCGGCTGACCGTCACGCAGAACCAAAGCCCGATCTGGGCGGACATCCATCAACCCACTGATCGACTTGCGCGACTTGTCGACCGCTTTATCCTCCAGTCCTTCACCAAGCTGGTAAAGCAGGATCACAGCCACGGCTTCAGGATACTCACCAATGGCAAACGCCGCAATGCTCGACACTGCCATCAAAAAGTTTTCGTCAAAAAGCCGCCCGTGAAACAGGTTTTCAACCGCTTCCCAAAGAATGTCGTAGCCGGCGATCAAATAACTCGCGACGAGCATCCCCAAATAGATCCACGGGTCGAGCCCAATCACGGCATTTAACCCCAAGGCGACCAGGTAGATCGCCGCCGCAATGCCTAACCGAACCCAGTTTGTCTCTTCTTCATCATCATGGTCGTGGTGTGCATGGTCGTGGTGATGTTTGTGGCTTTCTTCGTGAACATGCGGCTCATGAGCACCGTGATTGTGGGCGCAGCGACAGCAACCACATGAATTCTCTGCATTCCCGGCTTCGTGACAAGGACAACAACAATTTTTACATTTCGTACATGACATAGCTAACCTCATTCATCAAACGCATCCGCTTGGCCTGGTCACGACGACGCGCGTCGATCGCATCAGTCGATGCCTAACGCACATCGGTACCATTAAACCAGACCTCATTTGAAGCGCAAATCCACGTTTGCGCTTCTGTTAGGTTAGCCTAACAAATCATTTTTATCCTGTCTATATTTTTCTGTTAGACAAGCCTAACATTTTTTTTACTATTCAGCCAAGAAAGCATTGTCTGGTCAATAATACGAAAATCTCAGCCGTAGCGAAGCCGAAGGCAAGCAGACTGAGAGGTAACAACAATTTACTGACAGTTGAGACGCGCGGTCTGCACGTCTCAACTGGCGGTCCTCATGCCTCAACATGAATCTATTGTTTCACCTGACTAGCCTCGATGACCGGATAAACATCAGGTTGAAGTTCCGCAAGTGATGAGGCCGTTTTGCGCGCAAAACTCGTATGCGTCGAGAACTGGATCGTCACTTCCTGAGCGAGCGAAAGGAGCGAAGACGCGGCATCTTCAGCTGGGTAAATGAGCTCGTCTTCTAGCCACATCGTGTATTCGTCCTGAGCGTCGGGATCGTTTTCAAGCTCTTTGGGCATTGGCAACGCTTTAAACGCATCGCGGAAAGAGAGCGCCATTTGAGCGAGCTGATAAGCGGCTGCGCTCGAAACCGAGGCGATCTTAAACCCAATGGCTTCACGATAAGCTTTTTCAGCATTGACGCGCAATTTAGCCTTCTCTTCGATGCGTTTTTTGAGCGTGCGCACCGGAAATTCAAGCACCACGCGTTCAAAATCGCGCTGGATGCGTCGACCGTTCAAATAGGCCGCCCGAGCCTGTTCGGCATTCGTCATCGCGTCACTGGCATCGGCAAAGTTTTTGGCCATTTTCTCGGAGAGTTCTGGCCAATCCTGGTCTGTAGCAAGTTCGTAAAGCGCAAAAGCCGGCGCACGGAGTTCGGCGTGATTTTTGAGGTCTGGCTTGGGACCAAGCGCATTTTCAAGGCGCGTCCGCGCGTTGTCAGGCACATCCATGCTGGCGGCAACGAGCGTAACCTTGTCAGAATTCAACATGAGCGCGGCATCGGGCGTATTTTGGGCCTCGTCGGGCGTCAAAACAACGAAATCTTCGCCTTTTTTGTAAAGATCGAAAGCCGATGCCTGGTTTGCCGCGAGGTATTGATCCATGAGCGCCAATCCCCGGTCTTTTTGAGCCGTCGAAGCAAAGATCTGCGCGGCAAAAAGGGTGCTGCGCGCAGCTTCGACGCGAGCTTCAGCATCGAGTCGATGCGTGTTTTCGTCCACGGGTTCAGACTTTTTCACCGATTTCTTACTTTTCGAAGCGAGTTCAGGCGTTACCGTCGGCGCATTTTGAGCAAAATACGCGCGCGCCGACGCATCAAACGCGTTTGCTGCGTCACTAAATCGAGCCAAACGCACGTTGTTCTCACCGGCAACAAAGTCGGCGTGCGCCTGCTCTTTTTCGCTCAAACCCAGTTCTTTGAGGTGCGCCACACGTTCGAGCGCAACGACATAGTTGTGATCGGCCTCGGCATAGCGGATCGCCTTGAAAGACGCTGGCACCACAAGATCACGACGAGCCCCATAACGATTCTCGATGCGCAATATCGTGTCGCCAGCAGCGGCAAATTGCCCGGCTTCAGCCTGTGACGCAGCCTGCGCGTCGATGGCATACGCGGCGGCAGCTTCCAACTCTGATTGCGTATAGTGCTTAAAATTCTTTTTCTCGATCAACCACGCGGCCCAATACTCGATCTTCGCGTAGTTTTTGGCCTTGTTATAGAGCTCAAACATGGAGCCAACGGAAACAGCCGCGTACTGATGATCGGGAAAATGCGTAATGATGGCATCGAAGCGTTCAGCAGCCTGATTGTAGTGGAACTTGGTGCGATAGATCTCGGCAGCTCGCCACAAAAAAGCCGGTGTTTCTTCGTCAACGGGGTAACGATCCGCGTATTGTTCGGCTGAACGCACAAAGTCCGCCTCGGGCGGCGTGAGCGGTACTGCTTCCAGCGCGGCACTATCGCGCTTTTCTTCCACAAAACCCTGTGATTTCGCGGAATTGACGACCGACCAGGTCGGATCTTCCGTCGCCAGTATGTTTGCATACACAAAGACTTCTCGGTTCGCGGCCACTTTGGTCTGTTCAGCCTGGCTCTCGTTGCCCTGCCAATCAACGATCTTTTGATATTCTGCCGCGGTCTGTTGCAATTTGGGCAGAATATCGGCTGCCTGAGCCGCAAAATCAGCTTTTTTGGCATTTTTTCGCAACGTCGTGAGCGCGTAATCTGATTGTTCATCCATCACAAAAGCGTGCGAAAACGTCACGTCAAACGCATGATCGCCATTCGGATAATGCTGGAGATAGAGCGCCAGCCATCGTTCGGACGAGGCGTATGCCGCCATTTGCACATCCGTCGATTTGGCTTCAGAGCCGGCGATGAGCTGCGTCATGGCCAGCTGATAGATATTCGAAGCATTATCCCGGTCGACACGAGCCAAAAGCGCTGCGTCAGACGCATTCGCTTCGTGCCACGCACTGCCCGGCAACAATTGCGCGATCATCGCTTCGTTTGCCTGCGCCGCCTCATTCATGCGATTCGACGACTGATAAGCTGCGATCTGCCGTTTCATCAGGTCGGGCACATCCGCTGACGACGGACGTTCAGCCAAAAGCTCGCCATACAACGCGATCGATTCTTCATATTTCGCCTGGTTATCCAAAATGCCGGCTAACTGGATCAACTTGGCGCGAGCTTTGTCGGGCGGCAATTTCGCTTTCAAATAGTCGCGTGCTTCCATCCAGCCGTCGGGCAACTCAGCATAGGTCACGCTCAAGTCGTTGAGTGCCTGGTTGCGGAACGTCACCACGCCTGCATTCAAGCGGTTTTCATCGACCTGACCGTCTTTTTCATCCTCAGTCACGTTGATCGACTCAACGACGGATTTGAAAAGCTGGATCGCCGTTCGATACGATTCTTCGTCGGCCAAGTTCAGGTAAGTCCAGGCCAATTTGTACTGGGCATAGCGATAAAACCTAGAGTTCGGCCAAGTCTCCACGATCTTCGTATAAGCTGCTTGCGCCGTCCCTGTATTTTTCTGTCCAAAATAAAACTCGCCCATGGCCAAATAGGCCGCGTCGATCTCACGATAATCCGGGTATGACTGCGTCAAACGATGCAAATACCCCACGCCTTCTTTAGACTGGTTGTTGCGGATCAACGCATCGCCGAGTCGGAAGAGCACATCATCCAGTTTTTCATAAGTCGGGTATTGCTGAAGCACTTTGCGATAATCCGCAATGGCTTCGTGATAGTCGGCGACCGGTTCAGCCGGACAGTTTCCAGAATCAAAATCGCAATTTTCGAGCGACGCCATCCAGGCGCGACGCGCGCGCAGGTAGTCATAATGCGCCATCTGCCAATGAAATTCTGCGATCTGGCCAAGCCACTGAGGCGCCTGGGCATTCAACGGGTCTTTTTGAAGCAATGCCTGATACTCTTCCACGATGGCCGCATTCTGCTCAGTCACGCGTGCCATCAGGCTGTCGACATCAGCCGGCATTTCTTCCTGGATCTCATAAGGCGTATGCGTGTTTTTGGCCTGGATCGTCTGCGTCGGACGCGCATTTTCGCTCACACCGGCACGTGCCTGCGTCAACAGAGCTTCTGCCACGGCTGAACGACCAAAATCGTCAGCCAAAACAGGTTCAGACCACATCAAAAGAGCAGCGAGCAAGAACAGATACGGTTTTTTCATGGATTTATTACCAGTTTATTCAAAATGAGCGCGCGAGAAGACGCGCCATTCGGCTTATCAATCTCTGAGCGGACGCCCTACCTCGTCGCACCCATACAAATTCGCCCCGTCCAAATGTGACGGGGCGAATCATACGTCAATTAGCGTCTTCCACCGGGGCGACCACCGTGCGGCGCAGGCTTGTGACCACCAAACTTTTTGCCTTCCGGACGAGCGCCGCGCGCTTCGTGATGCGAACCACGGTCGTCGCGGTCGAACTTGCGGG
>JAZUKH010000148.1:0-8278 GCA_045643185.1 Myxococcota bacterium
TGAGCGTCCTGAATCATTGACGGGCGATGCATTTGATCAGTTTTTTGAACAGGCGCGGTATGCCTGCCTTGATGAAGATGATCAGCGCATCTATGACCGCAGTTTGATGGATTATTGGGATATATTCGCCGTCGAGCAGACGCATTACAACGAGGGTTTAGAAAAGGGCAAAGAACTCGGGCTTGCAGAAGGCAAAGAACTCGGGCTTGTAGAGGGCAAGGAACTCGGGATTGCAGAGGGCAAGGAACTCGGGATTGCAGAGGGCAAGGCGCTGGGGGCATTGCAGATGCTCATAGGGCTTGTGCGCAAGGGGTTACTTTCATTACATGATGCTGCAACACAAGCGGGAATGAGCGAGGTTGAGTTTCGCGTGGAGATGGATCGATAAAGTGGCGCCGCCTATGCCCTGCGGGCATACGGCCGGCACGCTCGCCTTGAGCCGAAATGTTTTCCGGCTCTAGGCGAGCAAAAATTCTCAAAGTGAGTCTCAGCAAAAAGCCTCGCTTTATGCGATTCAGCGAGTTAGAGCTGTGTCATGACACGGTAAAAATCGGGCGTCATTTATGTTTTATGGTTTTTCGCCGAGAATCAATATAAAGTCATTCGCGAGTTTCCAACGAGAAAAGGCTTTGACGATATTGTATTATTGCCCAAAAAGAGAATACCCGAACCTGCCATGGTCATCGAATTTAAATTCAAACAGGAAGTTCAGGCCGCGATCGACGAGATACACGAAAATCATTATTCGGATTCGCTAAAGAATTTTTATGGCGAAGTGATATTGGTCGGAATTAGTGACAACAAGAATAAGGCGCACAACTGCGTGATTGAGCGGTTTGAGCGGGAAATGTAGAGGCGTGGGGGCGCATACGGGGTGTTATCCCAAAAATTGGGACATGTGGCCTGGTTTGCTTTTCGAGACAAAGATTTTTTCCTCAAAGTGGGCGTTTTGAAGTATTCATGGATGATATTTTTGCCGGCGCTTTTTGAGTCGGTGCTTTGACTTGTCTTTGCGGAATGTGAAAATGTCGCGAATGCCTTTAATATCTTCCTTATCGTTTAAGATTTTTGCACTTTTGGTGATCACGGGCGTCGTGCCGGTGGTGGCGAGTGCTGTGATGTTTGATAAGATCGCCGAGTTCAATCAGGATCTTCAGATCGAAGCGGAAAAGAGCATTGACGACGTGAGTGATGTTTACAAGGCGTGGTCGGAGAGTCAGCATGCGAGCAACATGGCGTTGTTAAATCGATTGGTGACAACGGCGAGTTTGTTGGTGCGTCAGAATAACATTACAACGCCCGAGGCGTTTGCGGCGGACGAGGATCTTAAAAAGCTTTTACAGGCGTATTTTGAGAAACGGATTGAAGAGAGTGATTCGTTATTCAGAGTGGAGATCACGGTGAACAATGTGTCGTATCTTCTCGTCGATGGTGGCAAGGATACGAGTCAGTATGAGCTTGCGATGCGTGGTCGTGCGATCCGTTTGGATGACAATGATGCGTCGCCGCGTCAGCGCATGCCCCGCACGCCTGAGGAAAGCGAAATGCTCGTCGCTGATGAGGACGAAAACATGTTGGCGGATGCGCCGGCGTTGCCGACGACGCGCCCGGAACGGACGAAGCCTAAACGTATGTTCGAAACGCCCATTGAGCTGATTATCACGATCGGCTATGACCGTGCCATTAAGGTCGCTTACGATAAACTCGACGATCGCCGCGCGTTGCATGGCAGCATCAACGCGATGGAAAACGACGAAAACACGCAGTTGGCGTCGCTCTATCACATGTTTTTCATCATCGTCTGTGCCCTGGTCAGCCTGCTTTGCGTCGCTTTTTCTGTTGTCATCATTTATCCGCTCAGTCATCGGATCTCAAAACTCGTTAACGCCACAGCCAAGATCGCGGATGGCGATCTTGAGACGCAGGTCGAAGTTAAAGGCAGTGACCAGATCGCCTTTTTGACGCAGCAGTTCAACGACATGGTCAAAGAACTGAAAGCAGCTCAGGATAACCATGCCTATATCGAACGCATGCAGGCGTGGCAGGAGGTTGCTCGCCGACTCGCCCACGAAATTAAGAATCCACTCACGCCAATGTTGCTCGCAATGCAACAACTGGATAAAAAATTTGATGATTATGCGGAAAAACCGCAGAAATATCGAAAATTACTTGATGATGTTATGGAGATTATGAACGAAGAAGCAGCGACGCTTCAGAAACTCGTCAAGGAATTCAGCAGTTTTGCGCGCTTGCCGCAACCAGATCGTCAACCCATGAACTTTTATGATTTTGTGAAGACGACGATTCAGCAGAATCCGCAATTTGCGGAGCAGACAAAGCGGTGTGAGGTGCATGAACCCGAAGCGGCTGTGAGTGCTCGTGAAGCCAATCTCGATAAGGAGCTGATGCGTCGCGTTCTCGTCAATATCGTCAAAAACGGCATTGAAGCGGCCCAGAATGCTGATATTGAGCCTGAGATCGACATCAGTGTGAAAGAGAAAGACGACGAAAAGAGCGGCAAGAAGTACTTGTGGTTGTGTGTGATCGACAATGGTCCTGGTTTGACGCCCGAACAGAAGGAAAAGCTGTTCAATCCTTATTTTACGACGAAGTCGGATGGCACGGGATTGGGGCTCGTCATCGTTCGCAAGATCGTTCAGGATCACGATGGCGACATCTCGCTGCATGATCGCGACGATGGTGCGCGTGGGACGCAGGTCGATATCGTGCTGCGGACATAATCATGTTCAGATTTGATCCGAATAAATACAGCACCGACAAGTTGGATGTGGTAACGCACACGGACGGGCCAATGCTCGTGTTGGCTGTTGCTGGTTCTGGGAAGACCTATGCGATCACGCATCGCATTGCCTACCTCATCGATTGCTGTGGCATTTCGCCGCGAAATATCGTGGCCGTCAGTTTTACGCGCAAAGCCGCTAAGGAGTTGTCGAAGCGCGTTGCTCTGCTCGTCGGCAAAGAGAAAGCACATCAATGTCAGCTTTCAACTTTTCATGCCCTTGGTCACGAAATATTACGCGATCATATCGAATTGCTCGGCTGGAAAAAGCCCTTCGCCATATTTGATAATGATGATCAAAAAAAAATCATAAAAGATATTTGTAAAAATAGTCGGTTTGTCGGCGCAGGGTTTGACCCTGAAAATTTATTACATTTAATTTCCATCACTAAAAACCGCGGCGGTGATCCTCAAAAGACATTTCCAAGATGGCATCCGAAATTTAATGCTTTTGTCAAAATTTATCATGATTATCAAAGCACGCGCAAGTCTATGAATGGCGTTGACTTTGATGATCTGATCCAATTGCCAGGTGATTTATTTGAACAATATCCAGATATTTTGTCTGAATATGAAAATCAATGGCAATATATCATGATTGACGAGTATCAGGATACGAATGCGTTGCAATTTCGCATGGTTCAGCAACTTTGTCGTCACCAAGCGAATATTATGGTCGTGGGGGATGATGACCAGGCAATTTATGGATTTCGCGGTGCCGATTCCAATCATATTTTGAATTTTCCGAATATGTTTGAGAATGTCAAAGTTGTGAAATTGGAATTTAATTTTAGATCGACACGTCACATTCTGGATGCAGCGAACTCGGTGATTGAGAAGAATACGAAGCGTTATCCGAAGTTTTTGAAGACGGAAGGTGAGGATGGCGCGATGTTGCGTGGATTTTCGGTTCCAACGCCGGAAGAAGAGGGCATGTTCGTGGCGGAGCAGATAGAGTTGGAGCATGCGACCAAAAATCTGCGTTATGACGACTTTGCTGTGTTGTATCGAGCAAATTCGCAAAGTGAAGCGATCGAAAAAGGTCTGGTTGCGCGCCAGATCCCGTATCGAATCGTGGGTGGCACGAAGTTTTTTGACCATGCGGAGATTCGTGACCTGGTTTTTTATTTGCGTTCGGCGTTGTCGCTGGACGACGAGCTGGCGCTTCGACGCATTGTGAACGTGCCGCGTCGCGGCATTACGTCGGCATCGCTTGAGATGATCGACTCGGCGTCGCGCGCGCAGAACTTGTCGTTTTTTGAGACGCTCAAACAGTTTTCGACAAGCGATGACTTGACGACGGCGCCACGCATGAAACTGGCAAAATTCGTTGAAACGCTTGAGACCTATCACGTGCGCTTCGCTCAAAAAACTGAGCCAATGTACAAAACCATGCGTGACTTGATCGAAAGTCTGCATTTTCGCGAATACATTGCCAGTTCGAGTGCCAACGACACTCAGACAAGCATTCGACTTGAGAACATTCACGAGTTTTTGAATGACCTGGCCTTGTTTGAAAACACGCAGGGGCGCGACCTGATGGGGTATTTGCACAAGATCGTGATGGATGCGCCACGCGGTGAAAGCGATGACGACAAAGACTGCGTGACGCTCATGACGCTTCACAGTTCCAAGGGCTTGGAGTTTAAGTCTGTTTACATGGTCGGTTGTGAAGAAAACATCATTCCGCATGTGAATGCGTTGGAGTCGAAGGATCCAACGGCGATCGACGAGGAACGACGCTTGTTTTATGTCGGCATGACACGGGCCAAAAAATATCTGACACTGACGCGTTGCGAGAAGCGACGCAAACTTAATGAATCGTATGACTCGCCGGCATCCCGGTATCTGAACGATATTTCGGAAGACGACATCGTTTTGGCGCAAAGCCGCTCCGAGTTTGCCAAAGAAAACGAGAAGATCGCGCAAAAACAGGCGCAGACCAGCATGGCGGCGATTCGTGCCATGTTGTTTGGCGGGAGTAAGTGAAATGGATCGGCGACGAATTGAACCAGACGCGTGTTGGCCAAAGCTGGGTCGGCACTTGAGCCGTGTGGGTGGCCTGAGTTTGGCTGCGTGGCTGCTGATGACGGGGTGCGCGAGTGCCCCAGCTACGACCGGTGCCGATGACGACGTCGAGCAGGCGATCAATGCGTTGGCTGTCGCGATCGAAGCTCAGGATTGCAACGGCGTTTGGTCGCACATGGCTGAAGACGTGCAGCTACATTTTGGCGCGCAAGACGTGTTTTGCGACTATCTTCGTGATAACTCGGCGACGTTCCAGGACTGGGTCGTTCAACTTCACGACCGTGTGGCTGCGGGGGACTATGCGCATTATGCGTATTTGCCAAACGACCCTGAGGGGCATTTGCGACTTAAGTGGTCGGATGGCGTCTGGTCGTTCGAGTCGCTGCGTGAGCCCAAGTCGTTTGATGAACTGGCGCAGCAGTTCATCGACTATGTTTGGACGCGTCAATTTTTGTTGCAGTTATCGAGTTATTTGGAAGTGGCCGAACCGTTTCGCGGCGACGAGATATTAAGTGCCGTGATGCTCGCCCTGTCGATGGGACAGTCGGTCGCTGAAGTGAGTTTTGACGGGCCGTTTGCGCGCG
Organism: Myxococcota bacterium; assembly: GCA_045643185.1. Taxonomy (GTDB): domain Bacteria; phylum Myxococcota_A; class Bradymonadia; order UBA4248; family UBA4248; genus RGIG464. The sequence goes on from JAZUKH010000148.1 coordinate 5,413, forward strand.
TGATGCTGAATCACAGCGTGCTCGTTCAGTTTAAGTATCAAAAACACGAGGATGCTTCGCTGCTTCAGGAAGCAGACGGAGCTTGGGAATTGTATCGATGTCATTTATATCCCTGAATGAGTTAGCTCGCATGGACGCGGGCGAGGCGCGTCGTTTGGGCGGCGGAAAAGCGATGAACCTTGCGGCATTGAGCCATGCGGGATTTCAGACGCCGCGTGCGTTTGTGGTTTCGACGAGCGTCTTTTCTCGTGAGATGCAGCGCGTTTTGGCCAAGGCTTCGGATCTTTCGGATCCGAAGCAGGTCATTGCTGAGATGTCGTTTAGCGAGTCATTTATGGACGAGCTTCAGGCGGCGTGTGATGCGCTTGGTTGTTCTAAATTTGCGATTCGTTCGAGTGCGACCGATGAGGATGCCGAAGAGCACTCGTTTGCAGGGCTGTTGGAGAGCGTCATTGGTGTGTCGCGCGACGCGTGTGCTGATGCGATCAAGCGAGTCTGGGCGAGTTTTTATGCGCGTGAACGCGTGATGTTTCCGTCACAGGCTGCGTTGGACGGTCCCATTCCGTCGATGGCGGTGCTGGTTCAGGAATGCATTGAAAGCGAAGCTGCGGGCGTGGTGTTTACGCGTCACCCGTTAGAGGGGCCGACGTCGTTGTTGGTGAACGTGACGCGAGGCGAAGGCGAGACCGTGGTGAGCGGCAAAGGCGGCGAAGCGGTCAGTGTGAACAAGTCGGTCGTGGCAGCGTCGGAAGACGCGTTGACGGTGTCGTGCGAGGCGTTGTCGGGCGAGCAACTGGGTAGGCTGTGTCGAACCGCGCTGTGTGTTGAAAAGGCACTGGGGGCGCCGCAGGACATTGAGTTTGCGTTCAGCCAGAAAGGTTTGTTTTTGCTTCAAACGCGTGCGATCGTGTCGGGGGATCCGTCGCAGGCGCCCAATAATCACCTGTTTTCGAACGTCAACGTGGGTGAAGCGCTTGCGGGCGTTTGCACGCCGTTGACGTGGAGTGTCGGCATGAGTTTCGCGCAGCACGGTTTTGAGACTGTGTTTCACGCAGCGGGGCTCAGTGTGCCTGAATCCTACACGTTTGTGACGACGTTCTTTGGTCACATCTACCTCAATGTGTCGCAGATCTTGAGTTTGTGCACGCAGATCCCGTTTATCGGCCGCGAGCGTTTTGGGCGTGCGACGGGCATTGCGCATTTGAGCGACTACGTGTTTGATGTCGACAAATTGAGTCGTGCGAAGTTTGTGAGCCAGTTGCCGATCTCAGTGTGTCGCGTGCTTAAAAACCAGCGTCGTGTGCGTGAATCGGAGGCGCACGCGCTGACATTTTGTCAGTGGCGTGACCGGTTTATGGCGACGCAATTTGAGACGCGTGAAGGGCTTCGTGATGCGTTTGACGAGCTTTGGGAGCGTTTTATCGAGTGTGGCGACGACATGTTGGCGGCGGCGGTCAGCTCGGTGATGAATTATTTTTTGGTTTCAAGCTATGTCAGCCGCGTGAGCGAACGGGATGCGAGTGAGATCGAGACGTACTTGTTCTGCAACTTGATGAATGTGAAGAGCGCGGCACCTGGTATTGCTTTGCAGTCGATGGCTCAGTCGATGGCACAGCATGCAGCGCTCAAAGAGGCGTTTTTGTCAGCCGATTTTTCGCGTCCCGGTTCGCCGGCTTCGTTTTTGGCTGGAGTTCGTACCATTGACGGTGGCGCGGCATTTGCCGAGTCATTTTCGTCATTTTTGGCATCTTACGGCGCGCGCGCGAATCAGGAAGCGGAACTTGCCAACCCGCGTTGGCGCGAGGATCCGCGTTTTTTGTTTCAGGTGATGCAAGGGCATTTGCGCGCGCCGAGCAGCGCGTCGCCGAGTGCCTGCGACGCCCAGTCGGTCATCGAAGACTTTGTCGAGAAGTTGTTTGCGCCCAACCGGGCCATTTTTAGGCGCATGTTGACGAAGGCGCGCGACTGCACGCGTCAGCGCGAGGTGTGGCGCGCATACGTCGTGGATGCGCTTGGTGCGATCCGGCATTTTGCGTTGTCGTGCGCCAAATTGATGGTCAAGACGGGCACGCTGTCGACCGATGGAGACGTGTTCTTTTTGACGCTGGACGAGATCCATCAATGGGTGAATGCGCCTGAATCGTTGGATGACGCGCGTCTTCGCGTGGCGTTTCGTCGCGCGCGGCACGAGGCGTTTTTGTCGGCGCAGTCGTTGCCGTGCACGTTTACGCGTCATCCGAATGCCTGTCGCGCGGAAGACCCGTGTCAGTGTGGGCGGCAGCTTCGTGGTCTGCCAGCCAGCCCTGGTTGCGTCAAGGCGCCGGTACGCGTCATTCGCGACCTTGCGACCGATGCCGCGTCGCTGCAACATGGTGAGATCATCGTCGCGTCGTCGACCGATGTGGGCTGGACGCCGCTCTTTTTGCTTGCCAGCGCCATTCTTACTGAACAGGGCGGACCGCTTTCGCACGCGTTTGTCGTGGCACGCGAGTACGGCGTGCCGGCCGTTGTTTCGATCCCCAACTTATTAGCCAACGTCAAGACCGGGGATGTCGTCACCGTGTTTGCCTCCAAAGGTGTTGTGACGCTCGAGTAGCCGGTTGACACGGAAAAACGTGAAATGGTGTAATTGTATATAATTTTTTATATATAATTAATTCTGTGATGGGCCCTGCCAGGCGAAGGGGTAGCGGCGTATTGGCGGAGCCAATAGCCGCGTAGGGGGAGACTTCCCCCTCTCTCTTTTTTGTAGTGGTTAGTGAGTAGTGGTTAGTGAGTAGTGGTTAGTGAGTAGTGGTTAGTGAGTAGTGGTTAGTGAGTAGTGGTTAGTGAGTAGTGGTTAGTGAGTAGTGGTTAGTGAGTAGTG
>JAZUKH010000149.1:0-21506 GCA_045643185.1 Myxococcota bacterium
TATTCGACAACTCTTTGCGGAGTGTCGGGACGCCATTACAAGCATCGCGCCCTGTATGATGATGTCGCCGCTTTCCGTGGCGCAGTACCTGCCAGCAGATGCCTCGCTGTTCGACGTCGTGATCTTCGACGAAGCTTCTCAGATCACCGTTTGGGACGCCATTGGCTCACTCGGACGCGGTCAACAGATCATCGTCGCCGGCGACCCCAAACAGATGCCGCCGACCAACTTTTTTGCACGTAATCTTGACGACGATGTCAGCGAAGACGAAGAGGAAGACGCCGACGATCTCGAAAGCATCCTCGTCGAGCTTCGTGGCGCCAACATTCCCGAGATCACGCTCAACATCCACTACCGATCGCGCTGCGAAAGCCTCATCGCGTTCTCGAACTACGCTTACTACGGCGACAAACTGACGACCTTCCCGGCGCCCGTTACCGACGACCACGGCGTCAGCGTGCGCTACGTCGACGGCATCTACGATCGCGGCGAGACTGGCACAAACGCATGTGAAGCCGAAGCCGTAGTTCAGGAGATCTTCACGCGGTTGACCTCACCAGACCCGGTCGTGCGAAACAAATCGATCGGCATCGTCACGTTCAACAGTAAACAACAAGCCCTTATCGAAGACAAACTGGATGCACTACGCGAAGCGCATCCGGAAATCGAGCCATTTTTTACCGACGCGGTGCCCGACCCGGTCTTCATCAAAAATCTCGAAACGGTACAAGGCGATGAACGCGATGTCATCATTTTTAGCATGACGTTTGGACCCGATGCCAGCGGCCGTATCACCATGAACTTTGGTCCACTGAACCGCGTTGGCGGCGAACGACGCCTGAACGTGGCGCTCACGCGTGCCAAACAGGAACTGATCGTCTTTTCAAGCCTGCATCCCGATCAATTTGGCAACGTCCGAGCTCGTGGCGTCAGCGACCTGCGCGACTTCCTGCGTTACGCTCAAAACGGCGTCGTCGCCCTTGGCAAGCCACCTTTGACCACAGAAGAGCTCTCGTCCGGCTTTGAACTCACCGTCAAAGAAGCGCTCGAAGCCCGCGGTTGGCGCGTGCAAACCCATCTCGGCACCTCTGATTTTCGCATCGACCTGGCCATTCTTCACCCTGAACGCGACGGCGAATTCCTCGCCGGGCTCCTGTGTGACGGCAAGATCTATGCTGAGGCACCCTGTGCGCGTGAGCGCGAGCTCGTCAGACCACAGGCCCTCCAATCACTCGGTTGGAACATCCTGCGTCTCTGGTCCTTCGACTGGTGGTACGACGCCAACGCCGCCGCCGATTGCCTTCACAAGCAACTCAACGGCCTACTCATTCGGTCAAAGTAAGCCAAGTCAGAAGCTCCGTGATGCCGTGCCGCGCATGATCGCAAAGCGATCTATGCGCGATGCCATGAACAACTACAAGCTGGGTGAACTGCAAGAATAACCTTGGGTCTTTCCATAATCACCGATGCCCGCAGCTGTGAGATCAAAACAAGAATCTTGCAGTGCACAGTAGTTCTCTTCACTCAATCTCGTATTCAAAAAACAGCCCATAACGGAAGGCTGCGACCAATTCCTACACCACCCGCTGATATCCTGGTCAAACTTAGTAGCGCGGTAAAACATATCGTTCATATTGGTAACATTCCCCGTATTCCATTGAGAAATATCACCATTAAATGCGGTTGCTTCAAAGAACATATATGACATGTTCGTGACTTGTGCCGTATCCCATTGAGAAATGTCACCATTGAATGAGGAGGCACCAGAGAACATAGAGGACATGTCCGTCACATTCCCCGTATTCCATTGAGAAATGTCACCATTGAATGAGGAGGCGCTAGATAACATACTGGACATGTTCGTCACATTTGACGTATCCCAGTGAGAAATGTCACCATTAAAATCATTTGCATTCCAGAACATCCCGCTCATATCTGTAACCGACGATGTGTCCCAACGTGAAAGCATGGGATCATTAACCACGGCATTATGAAATACGGACATAAATGCGCCTTTTAGCGACGTCATGCGGCTATCTGGGATGTCGACCGATGATAACCGCTTCAACGAGATCGCATTATTAAAAGCATATTCGCCCAGGATGACAGGTCCAAAGGAACTAACCTCTTGGAGGTATGAAGCCCAATTCCCATCTTTAAATCCCCATCCCTTGATGTTGCCACGAATGGTCACAGTATAATCACCAGCGTCGTAGTCGTGCTTGGCTTTTGCACAGTCTGTAATCATTTCGCTTTTTTTACCATCTCCCCAATCGACAATAAAATTGCATTCGGCCTGTGCATGAAGCGGTAGTTGAAGTGTTGTCTTCGCTTCCTCGAACTTCCATACCGTGACAAAGGCATCCGGCGCGCATCGACCGTCACCGCGACAAACGAGATTCACATCTTTTTCGCTCTGTACGCAGTAAGAATCATCTCGACATTTCGTGGAACACTGATAACCGATGAAACTATCGCAAAAGCCATCACCAGCGCCAGGCGTCGTATCGCAATCTGCATGCGTCCGACATTTTTTGATAACAAGCTCAGACTCGTATTCATCGTGAATGCGGTTGTGATTCGCATCACTTGGTAACACCTGAACTGGGACGCTGATTTTTTGGGCTTTACCCTTGGTATCCTCAATACTCAGTGTCGTTGCGCAAATTCGTTTGTCGAGCATGGGACTGAACTTCAGTGTCATTCCATCTTCGGATGACTCCATGATGACACAACCAAGATCTGCGAGCGTGGCTTTCAAACGAATGTTATCGTCGATAACATCCTCGTGATTCTTCTGGTATCGAATCTTCACTTCCCTGGATTTATCTTCATAGATTCTAATAACGTTTTCTGGCATAACCATCGCGTATTCATCAGGTCGACAATTTCCCTCTTCATCCATACCAGCAGGACACTCAGTGAGTGGAATACAGTCAGTCTGCTCAGCATTGCACGTCTTTTCACACGTATAATCCTTAAACCAGTACGTATTACCGTCCATGCTCCGGCACTTTTCGACATGATCCACCAGGCATCGCTTTTCCCCCTCCTGACAGCCTTCATCGAGATATTCCGTCTGCGGCTCGCACCCAGAAAGTGTGAAAATCGCCAGGGCTAAATAAATATTTTCGCGAACGATTTGAGTCATTTTAAATTCCGTTTGAAAGACCTGAAAAAGTGAAAATTCAGTAAGATAATCATTACTCGCAGTTATCAATCAGAGAGGCCAAGGGCTCTGCAAATTGCGAATAATCTTTACTCATTTTGCAAGCATTGGCCTTGTCGATGCCGCTCCTCACAAACATGCCAGTGCAATCAACATTTTCGTTTAGTTCCCAATCTGAGAGATACTGATTAAACGCCGTGGCATCCTCAAACATGGAAGCCATCGTCGTAACCTTGGAAACATTCCAACGATTGCCATCAGTGTTTAGCGGCTGATTGAATTTATAGGCATGGGAAAACATGGACATCATATTTGTGACGCTTGAGGTGTCCCAGTTCTGAATCGGTTGGTTGAAGTAAATCGTATATGAAAACATACGTTCCATAGTTTGTACTTTGGACGTATCCCATCCACTTATATCACCATTAAATTGCATAGTAGCTCTTTCTACAGCAAACATATAACTCATATCCGTCACATTTGAAGTATTCCACTCTAAGGATTGATTAAATGCCAATGCACCATAAAACATGCGGCTCATATTTGTGACGCTTGAGGTATTCCACGCCAATGGCCGATTAAAAGACTTTGCATTTTCGAACATGCGGCTCATATTCGTGACACTTGACGTATTCCAGCTTGAAATATTCGCGTTAAAATTGTTCGCCCCTGAAAACATGCCTTCCATAGTCTTGACCTTGGACGTATTCCAACTGCCGATATCACTATTAAAAAACATCGACTTATTTCTTTTAGCAAACATATAACTCATATCCGTCACACTCGATGTATCCCAAGCCAATGGCTGATTAAATTTCTCTGCACCACAAAACATGTGACTCATATTTGTGACGTTCGATGTATTCCAAGCCAATGGCTGATCAAATGCCTCTGCACCATAAAACATGTGACTGACGTCCTGAACACGCGACATATCCCAATTCATAATTACATTTTCATTATAACTGGATTGATAAAACGCCCCTTTCAACGATGCGTCGTTAAGATCCGGTATGTCTTCACGGCTCAGCTTTATCTCTCCTGTTCCAGCAAACGCATATTCGCCAAGTTTCACACTACCAAAACGCTCAACTTTTCGAAGGTATTTTGCCGCATCGCTCAGTTCTGGTGTTCCATCTTCAGCAAAGCCGGTCACAAACGTCCAACCTTCATATTGGCCACGGATCGTCACAGTATACTCACCTTCCGAGGCATAAGTGTGTCTGGCCTCATCGCAAGTCGAAATGTGTTCCATCTTTCCATCGATGCCATCGCCCCAATCGACGTCAAAATTGCATATCGAGTTCGCATCATGCGGAAGTACGAGTTCTGTGTTAGCCGGCATTGCCCAACTTGTCACCAAGTCGCGTTGCATACACCGGCCGTCGCTGCGGCAAACATAGCTGTTTGCTTCATCCTGAATGCACTCCTCGTTTTTTGTGCATCGCGTGGAACAGGTGTTGTGGAGCATAGAATCACAAAGACCCTCACCAGCCCCAGGCTCAGAATCACAATCTGTATGCCGTTGACAGGCAACAGTGCCTAAAACCTTGTCATATTTATCTTTCAGATGATTGCCATTTGCATCTGTATTGTCGTCATAAAACGCCATGATGGAGAGCTCGACTTCCGCAACATGATCTGTCGTATCGTCCTCGATCCACTGCAACACCAGCGTCGTTGAACAGCTTGCAACATTCGTGGATTCTTTCGGCATCACCGTCAGTTTATAGTGTCCATCAAGTTTATTCGACGCCAGACTGACTTCCGCACAGTTTTCATTACGAAGCATCACCTCGAGCTTCAGTGTCACGTTGGCTGCCGTTTCGAAGTTCTTGCCATTCTTCAGAACACTGATTTCAATCTCTTCAGCCGTATCAAAGAGTGTCAGAACATATTTAGAAGGCAAAATGGTGTAAACATCCGGACGGCATCGACCATCCGCTTCAAAACCATTCGCACAATCATTTTGACAATCGGATTCGCCTTCTGGACACAGCAAACAGTGACCATTTTGATCACACCCATTGACACACTTTTCGGGACATTTGCACGAATTGACATTGTCGCATCCCGCCTGGCAAACGTATTCGAGCCCCCAGAATCCGGTGCCCCCGTCGTCGCGACACACATAGATATAGTCGTATTCGCATTTTCTATTACCAGGAGTACATTCGTCCAAGGCATATTCGCTTTGCTTTTCACACCCAGAACACGCCATCGCGCTCAATACAAACAGGACACACAGCATCGAAAACTGGAATTTCATATCGTGCTCCGTTAAAAAGTCATGCTAAAAGCGGCACCCACAGGAGACACCTGAAATGAATAGTTGTTGTCTCCGTTCTGGTGAGTCACTCGGTAGCCATACACACCAGCCAGGATGGCCCCCGTTATGGCAAGTGCGCTTCCTGCGCCGACAAGAGTCCACCCAGTCAAGTAACTCACTTTGACATCCGACTGAATTCTTGTCGCTTTCGTTTCTGTCTTTTCCGAAACAAGCTTAATGTCACATGGCGCCTCTTTGGACTTCATGACGAGCCCAATACCGGCCCCAGCCACAGCCAGACCGACCAGCCCAGTGCCCGCCCCCGTCCACATCAACACCTTGTCTTCAAACGCTTTCGTTTCACGCATGACGGAATAATTTTCTTCTACACGTCGCAAACGGGCTAATTCCGTCGTCTGCTCATCAATTTTTTGTTTCAGCCCGTCAACTTCTTCAGCCGACAGATCTGGATTCTCGGCGAGGTAACGCTTATACCAAATCTCTTTCGCCAACTCTGGTTCAACAGCAAAAACATAGGTATATTCGCTTGCTTTCTGATAATAATACAGGGCATCCACTTTATTTTGTCGTTCTTCAGCGAGGCGCCCGGTCAAATAGTTCAGCGTTGGAGACTGGCTACAGATTTCGAAAAGCTCTTTCGATTTAATCCAAGCCGTGTCCAGATCCTCACCGGTTCCAAGCTTTTGAACGATCTCGTTGATCCCGTTCGTCCACGCCCCGTTCTTAAGAAGGTCACCACAAGGTTCCTGGGCGAGTGCTGTGTTATGCACGAACAACCACATCAAGAGCGTCAGCGGACAAGCGAGGAATCGAGTATGCGAAAAATAATATCGTTTTTTCATAAAAGTTCCTGTTAAAACTAGCGGCAAGTTGAGCTCAACTCAACTAATACACTATCAAATAGTATTCAGAATATTTACTGCATTCTCTATGAAGCGTCTTAACATCTTCTATAGAAGCGTAACTGAGGTTTCAAAACTTCATTCAAACGCATATTTGGCCTCCACAAAATATAAAGCCAAAAACAAGTCTGATTCAGCACAAAATATAACTTGCCAATTACGTCTTGAATTAACTTGTTTGCTAACAACTGCGCCATAATAAAAACCTCTTAAATTTATATAGAAGAACCACACAAAATTCCTATTAAATGATGTTAACACATCAATCTTGTTGATGGCAAGAGCATTTTAATTATTACATCTCCAGCCGTTACTCTCAGCCGGTTCATTGATTGTCTGGTCAGAAATTCAAACTCTCAGCCGTAGCGAAGCCGAAGGCAAGCAGGCTGAGATGGGCGAGCTGAGACGTGAGGGCCTCGCGTCTCCACTGGTTCGAAGCCGAAGTGTAGCGACGTAACGTGGTACGTCGTCGCGGCCGCCGACTCCAAAATTTAGTTTACGATAATCTGTCTTAACGGTTCCTGAATTTGGTACGGCCGTGTGGCTTGTTTGAGCGAAGCGAGTTCCACACGGCCGACAAAAGAGCGCCGGGGGATGCAAGGGGGCCGGTAGAGACGTACGGCCCGCGCGTCTCTCCGGCCCCCTGCGCGCCGCAGGCCCAGGCCTGCTCCAAAACAAAATATTCAAGGATCAACGCAAAATCTAAAACAAATTGTGATCCCCGGCTGTGCTGTAACGTTACATCTCCAACCTTTAATACGCCTCAACAAAAAACGACACCATGACCACCGTCATGATCCCAGCCACAACAATGGCGAGCGAGCTCATTGCGCCTTCAACCTCCCCCATGAGCATGGCCTTGGCGGTGCCGGAAGCGTGTGAACTCGTGCCGATCGCCAAACCACGTGCCACAGGCTCTTTAATACCAAACAGGCGACATGCGAACTCCGCGATCGTGTTGCCAAGCACGCCCGTGACGCAGATCGCGGCGATCGTGATCGTGACGATACCGCCATGCATGTCAGAAACACCCATGCCAATCGCCGTCGTGATCGATTTCGGCAAAAGCGTCACGTATAACTCGTGATTCAGCCCAAACAATGCCGAAAGCCCCCAAATACTGAACAAACTGGCCAAAACGCCGCACGCGACCGACACAAAAATCGCCACAGGATAGGCTTTGAGCGAAGCGAGCTGTTTATAGAGCGGAATGGCGAGGCACACCGTCGCCGGCGTCAAAAAATAACTGAGGTAATGGGCACTCGCGTTGTATGTATCATAATCGATGTCAGCCACCAACAGCACGAGGATCACGACGACGATCGACACGAGCTGCGGATTGAATAAACTGATCTTGAACTTCTTATGCAAAAAAAGCCCAAGTTGAAACGATAATATCGTCAGAAATAGCCCAAAATAGGCTGAATTTACCACGTATTCTTTAATCATATTCTTTTTATATAATCGAATTCATATATTTTTGTTATTATTACGTTTGAGAGGAAAGCCATTTCGGCGGAGCCAACGACATCATGAATCCGCCTTTTCACCGCCATGTCGGCGTTTTTCGAGGCGAATCAACGCCTGGGCGACGTGACCAGTCACGAACATCACGATCAACGTCGTGAGAATGACGATGACGAGTACCTGAGGCCACACGTTTTTGAGCACAGGCCACTTGGCGATCAAACCGACTGCCGGAGGCGTGAACATGACGACCATGATCTCAAGCAAAAACTTCGCGACATGCTCGACTTGTTCAAGCCTGATCACGTGCGTACACAAAGCGACGAACATGAGCACAAGGCCATACACGCTCGCTGGTATCGGTAACGGCAATCCCATCTCACACAATTCACCGAGACACGAAATCAATAAGATGATCAAAAATTGTTTTAGATACTGCATGTTATAAATCGTCCAACACGATCGACCCTATTCATAGAGACTGTTTTTCAAATGGGTGATCTGCCAGGCTACTTTCCTCAAATCCCCCTCTGATGAATACTTAAACCAAATTGTTATGCCAACTCAAGTTTCGCACCTTGTTCTTTCAAAAATCGAGTTTTGCGAACGTTCAGTGATTTCAAAAATGAATTATTGTTATGGTCATAGATAATGTGAATATTCAAATCGGCCGGAAGCCGATGTCTTGCATAACCGTGGGTGGGCGAGTAGCGACCGCCTCCGGAGTAAAGCAAAACCCAAAAAAAGCGCCTGTAAGGCGCTGCTATTGTGTCTCTATAAAACTATCCATAACATTAATATCACTGTCATGAATTTGATGATTTTATACAAAACTACTTTTTCAAAACAAATAAAAGCACCTGAACGCAATGCGTTCGTGAACGAGTCAGGCCCAAACGGCGTCGAAACGCGATCCTTCGGCCAAATATGACATTTTTGTCACACTTTGGCCTAAAACAAGCTTGTATTTACCCTCTGGCAATCTTCTGGATTGCCAGTTTTTGTTTGTGAGATCGACTGAGACGCCCCACGCCATGATTTGCTTTTCCCGGGCGTATTGGCAAAGCCAATAGCCCGGGGCCTCAGCCGTATTCGCCAACGGCGAAAAGGCTGGGCCAAAAAAAAAGATACAAACGCAACGACACTGCCGATTCCCAGTCGAAATACAATCAACTTGCTCATAATGAGGTTTATGATGAAAAACAAATTATATATCATTATCAGCATGCTCATGGTAACGTCCATGACCGCCTGCTTCTTTGACACCGACGACTTCTTTTGCCCGCCTGGCGAACATCGCGGTGACGGCAATACGTGCATTCTCGACACATTCACGAATTCAACGGATACGAAGACCATGTGCGGCGGCATAGCGACCGATCTTTATTACGATTCCGCCAACTGCGGCGGTTGCGGCAAACAGTGCCAAACCGGTCAGTATTGTTATCAGGGCAGCTGCACGAGTGTCGCTCGCGACGTCACAACATATTGCGACAATTTAGTTACACCCCCCTATAACGACTCCAATAACTGCGGCGGTTGCGGCAAACAGTGCAGCAACACGCAATATTGTGACCGCGGCACCTGTTCCACCCTGATCGTGAAAAGTTCGACGGTGATCAACTGCGACGGTTATGACACTTATCCCTACTACGATTCACAAAATTGCGGCGGATGCGGCATAGATTGCGGAACGGGAAATTATTGTTATGAAGGCAAATGCACGAACAGTCTCTACCACACCGCCAAAACCTACTGCGATGGCATCGGCGTGAAAATCTCAATCGATTCTGCCAACTGCGGCGGATGCGGAAACGTCTGCCCCGACAAACAATCCTGCTATCAGGGCAGATGCCTGTTTGATGAATAGCGCTGTTTCATCATGATCATCCGTTGGCGCGGCTATTCGGCAAGCCGAATACGCCGCGCTTTTGTCGGCCTATGGCCATGTTTTGACGTTGCACGCAACATCAAAACATAGCCATACGGCCTTTTGCGCCTCGGCTATTTTGCTTATATATATAGACGCAATCATGCGTCTATATATATAAGCAAAATACGCCAGGCGGCGCTTCGCGCGCCGCATATTGATTCGTCGTATTGATTAAATATTCAGTCAATATTTATTAAAACCAGTAGAGACGTGTGGACCGCATGTATCGACCGATCTTGCCCCCGAGTGCGTCACGACTTTGGAACGACGTCGCGCCAATCGTGTTTTGGGTAGCGACCACGCAAGACTTTGCGTAGTTCGGGATAACCCGTTTTCCAGAAAGAATCCATATCCTGCGTGACCTGAGCCGTTCGCCCGTTTGGCGCGCACAGGTGCATGAGCACCTGGACTTTGCCGCCACCGACTTTGGGCACATGCCACGTGTCGAACGCATGCTGAATGCGGACACGCACGATCGGCGGGTCATTCGTGTAATCGACGTCACAAAGTCGCCCGTTTTCAAGCTTAACCTTGTTAGGCGCCAAAGCGTCGAGCATGGCGCGTGACATATCGTCGAGCGCGTCCAACATGATGGCGCACAAGTCGAGTGCGCGCAGCTCTTCAAAGTTGTGTGCGCGATGCACCAGGTCTGGCAACATCAAACGTGCGAATTCTTCGTCCAGTGCCGGGAAATCAAACTGAGGTTCGAGCTTTTTGACAAAGTTGAGACGCGCCATAAGCGCTGTAATGGCTTCGCCCTCGTAGTTCAGGGCTTTGAGCGGCGTCTTGAGTGCCGCATCCAACAAAGTCTTGCGTTCAAGTTTGTCGTACTTTTTGTCGTGCAAAAACGTTTCTCGCAGCGTGAAAACGTCGAAATGCACGGCTTCAGCGATGACGACGCGATCTTTTTCGCCCTCGTAGCGAGCCACGACCCCGTTTTGCCAATTGATCCAAGCCGAGTCAACGGGAAGCGCTTTGAGCACAAGGTTCGACGCATGTTCGACGTGTCGAACAAGGTCCAGATCAGCGCAGATAAAGTATTTCGCATCGGTCAACGACTGACCTTGAGGCAACATCACACCACGATTCGGCGTCATTTTAGCCACGATCGGCTGCAAATACCGGTTTGGGTCAGAGGCCGTGAACTGTTTTTGTCGGTCTTTGGTCTGTTGACGAGGTTCAGCGAGTCGATCAGGGTAAGCGGCGAGCATAGAGCGAGCCCGTGCTTCGGCCGCAGACGACGTTTTGGTGATCGACGCGGGGCGAGCAAGGTCTTTTACGGCCTCAAGAATGTCATTCGCCTCACGTTTGAGATACATGAGCTCGTTGGGCAGTCTTTTTTGGAGCAATTCGAGGTCATCTTCGAGATTTGGTGACGTGAACACATCCCGAGCCCCTCGCCGATAGGGCGCTTCTGAGAGGTAGGCCGCGAGCAACGCGGTATCTCGCTCACACCCGTATTCGAGCGACGCCATCATCCAGCGAGCCAAACGTGGTTCGAGCGGCAGCGACGCCATCTGTTCACCGATCGCAGTCAGCGTATGATCGTCGTTGAGCGCCCCGATTCGGACGAGCAAGTCACAGGCGTCGTTGACACGCCCTTCACGCGGTGGCGTCAAAAAACCGAGTGTTTGCGGCGTTTCGAGGCCCCACGCATAGATCTGTAAGATCGCCTGGGCGAGGTCTAGGCGCTCAACTTGAGGACGCATGTCGGGCTCAAGCTGGTTGTGGGTCGCGAGGCTCCAAAGTCGAAGGCACAGGCCTGGTGCGATACGCGCAGCACGGCCAGCGCGCTGATCGGCCGAAGACCGGCTGATGCGTGTCGTTTCGAGACGCGACAAACCACTCGTCGAATCAAAAAACTTTTCTTTGGCTAACCCGGTGTCGATCACCGTCGTGACGCGAGGAATCGTGACAGAGCTTTCCGCGACGTTGGTCGCAAAAACGATGCGGCGTTTGGGCGAATCAGGTTTGAGGATCGCCGTCTGCTCATCAATGGGCAAGCTGGCGTGACAGATTCTGTAGTCGAACTCGTCGTGAAAAGTATTCTGAGCTTCCATCTTAGCGGCGTTGATATCCGCCATACCCGGCAAAAACACAAGGATATCGCCCTGGTCGTGCATTTTAGCCGTGTTGAGCGCCTGAATGAGTGCGTTTTGGTAATCTCCGAAGCGCGTGCCCACCGTCACGTCGAGGTACTGAATGTCGAGCGGAAAACGCGGTGCCTCGACATCCACGACGTCGCAAGGCGACAAAAACGCGGTGAGTGCATTCGGATCAATCGTTGCGCTCATGACCAGAATCTTGAGATCTGGCGAGGCATTTTGTTGCACAAATCGAATCATGGCGAGTGCCGTATCCATGTCGAGCGTGCGTTCGTGGAACTCGTCAAAAATGACCACGTCGACGCCCTCCAGCATCGGATCGCGACACAGGTATTGCAGCAACATGCCGGTCGTCAGAAAGACGAGTTTTGTCTTTGGCCCAACGGCTTTGTCCATACGCACGTGGTAACCGATCGACGCGCCGACTTTTTCGCCAAGCTCGGTGGCCGTGCGTTTTGCGGCGGCGATGCAGGCCAGGCGGCGCGGTTCGACGCAGAGAACGCGCCCGGTAGTGCGCCGCGCCAAGGCCGGCGGCACGCGCGTCGTCTTGCCGGAACCGGGCGTCGCGCGCAAAACCAGGTTGGGCATGGCACTCGTCACAATTCGGTCAATGTATGGATCTATCGGAAGTGCTTCCAAATTCGTCATCGTTTACCTCAGGCGTCGGCGTATTGAGCAAAGCGAAAAGCCGACGAAGCCAGGCGTATTGAGCAAAGCGAGATAGCCTGGCTCCGGGGCGTATTGAGCCTAAGCGAAATAGCCCCGGATATTTATATAATAAAAAAACTAATTATTATTAAAAATTACGAATTAATATTATTCGTAATATGACTTATTCATCGAAAAGTTCACGAAGGTCAAGTCCTGCGGGATAACCGTATGAAACGTAACTATCGACGCCATAAGAGAACAGCCCGACGCGTTCAGAAGCCGTCAGGTCATGTCGTCCATCTTCAATTAATTTATAGGCGACAGCATATTTTTCGTCACCAAAAGGTATAAAGTCGGACTGAGGCAAGGTTTCGCCATCCAAAACAACGGTCGTTCCGACGGGAGCAACGATCGAAACGTAGTCATTGATATAATCGGAAGGCGCCAAAAATGTATATTGTTTTCGATATTGTTCGATCGGCACCCCAATAATATAAGCGGGATCACCAATGCCAGCACTTTTTGCGCCGCGCCAATCGTTATCGAGACGACATTCCGTCATATTCATAGGATCGTCGGAGCCTGTCATGAATTGCCCGACGAGGACAGGCGAAGAGGCGTGAATATTGAAGCTCTCGCGCGTCGTGATGTCGATCCACTGACCGGCATTGAGCGTCAAAGCCGTGCCATCAAAGCCCTGCGTGCCGGTCTCAAAGACATTTGGCGTCGTCGTCACGCGCGTCCCATCGGTACGTGACAAAATACGCCACACGTCGCGCTCCATATTACGAGCTTTGAGTTTCGCGGCATTGTATTCCTTGCCCCAAGCGCCGAGCGGATACTGTTGATGCTCGATGTGATCGGCGCAACACGTGATACAGCACTTATCTGCGGCCAATCCAGTCGAACCGCCGCACACGAGCGCCTCGCGTTCCGGAATACTTGTCGCTTCGACGCCTGCGAACACGGCGATATTTTTATTCGCTGTAATGACGGAACCCGTCGGATCTTCCCCAAATGCCGCCGTTTCGAGGTTCAAAACGTCATACTGATCGAGAATAAAGGTCTGGGTCTGCCCTTTCTTCATCGCGGATATCTCGCCGCCGTTCTTGTCCCAGCCGCTTCGAATTGAACAGGAGGATTTGAATTTGACCTCGGTCTGACCGGGTTCAACGGCAACGATCGTCGCAAAGGCGCTAAAAACGTCGTAATTCTGCTTTCGCGCCATGATCATATAGCGCTTGCCCAGTGCCGTCGTCGGAAAGAGCAGGGACGCGTCGTTTGAGAAAACGCCGACGTTATCGAGCGGGTTGAACTGAGCAGCCGTGATCGGCAAGTCAGACTTGATATGGTAGGCCATCTGAGTAATGCTCGTAGCATTGACGGCACTCGCTTCGGGGCATGACACACCGCCATCGTAGCATCCATCGGGTAAAATGGCTTTTTTGATGGACTTTGGCGGGATCACAAAATCCAGCATCGTCGTCAGCGTATTATTTTTTCGTGTGATAATTTGCACGTTTGCTTCGAGCGTCTCGTGCGTATTGCTCAAAACAACGGCAAACGGCTGCCCTGCAGCGTCATAGCCACCGGGATCGAGCGCGTTATCGAGGTCGACAGCCCAGTATTCACAACCGATGTAGCTTGCATTTTTTGTTGTTTTTTCACAAATGGAAATGCATTGACCTTCTTCACAAACGGTTTTGGGCGAGATATCCTGACATTTTTTGGTGACTTCGTAGGCGGTGCCAGCTTCGTTACACAGCAGGATCGTATCTTCATCGAGGCAACGTCCTTCACCGGCCTGACAGACGCGTGTCACGCATTTTTGATCGACACAGGTCAATCCGGTTTTGCAATCGAATGCCCCTTTACCGGTACCGAGCGGATTACAGCCATACCATTGACCATTGGCTTCACAACGCTCAATCGTATTGGGCGTGCACATGACAGCACCACATTCGCCATTAAAGCAGCGTTGTCCATCTGGGCAATATTCACGCATACGCTCGTTTCCAACACAATGCGAAACTTCACGTTCTGAAATACACGCATTTTGTGTAGCATCGCACGTTTTGATATTCGGAGTATTATGTTGTTCATTTTCGGGTTGATCTGATTCACAACCCAAACATAAGAAAGCGACGGTTATGAATGCAATAATCCGTTTTTTCATTCAAATATCCTAAAATACAAAGCTCAATCGTGCGCAGAAACCGCATTCCAAGAGATCACAAGAGAATGCGATTTCTAACACGTCGAATTATCCCAATTAAAATCCTTTATTGATCTGATCTTTAAGCTTCGTGAAAATGCTACTTTTCGGCTTAGCTGACTCGGCGATTTTTTCAATTTGTGTTTGAACGAACCGCATACATCTTTGAGTATCAATATCGGCGGGGTTAATTTTATTCGCCATCATGAAGTCGTCCGCAGCTTTTTCGAACTCTTCGAGAATGAGTTCAATTTTTCCACAGAAGTAATAAATGCTAAAGATGAAATTAATGGCAGCCTGATCACGGCTATCCGTATATTTCTTCTGAGCATCGGGCAGAAATTCACGCAATTTGAGGACAGCGTCAGCGCGTTTCTCAGCTTCATTGAGGGCGTTCGCATAAACGAGGTTGATCTGATATTCCTTATTATCGGGCTCCCCTTCACAAGCGAGCTGGAAGGCGTTGACCGCGTCGGGAATGAGATCGAGCAGGAGTTTTTTTCGCCCAGTCTGGAAATACTGGAGCGGCGTGGTTTGTGTCTGAACGGGTCGGATCATTCCGCCAGCGTCTTTTTCGCCCTGAACCGCGTTCCCGATACCTGAACCGCGCCCACGCACGCCGCGCAAATTCGAGTCAGAAGGACGGCGCCCAATGAGGTTGGACTGACTTGACGAGCGAGGATTGAGCGAGGAAGACGAAGCTCGCTTTTCAGCGAGGTAGTCGCTCATTTTTTGCGCCTGAACGGTACGAAGGTTTTCGGACTGAGGCGTTGCCATACGATTTGGTACGGACGACATCGTCGAGTTTGAGGACGGACGAATGAAAACACGTTGATTTGAGGAATAAACGCGGTCATTTTCGTTCGACCCGATCGCCTGCAGTTCGCGAGAGACCTGGTTGAGCTTATCGTTATTGTTATTGAGCGCCACCTCGTTGGTCGACAGGGTCGAAATGCGATGACGCGTGCTGCCGATACGCGGATTTCCCAACCCGGACTCGAAAGCAGACACCGACGGCATGGTTGCCACGGAACGATTCTGCAATGTCATACCGATGCGTTCAGACTTGGAAAGACGCGGATAGATGTTGTTCATCATCATGACGAGGTCATTCGCCAACTGAACGATCTCCGGATCTTTGTAACGGACGTAACGGTCGGTGTGATATCGATTGATCCAGGCATAATACGCATCATCGAGTGCTTTCGTACCGCATCCCTGTTTAAGCCCGAGAATGGCGTAACCGTCAGAGTTTTCAAAACTATCGCGGATCTTAATGAGTTCTGTGCGAATCGTATTGAGGTGCGAATCATTCGAGGCATCGAGCGTAATACGCGACTTTTCGCGATGGTCGTGCAGGGTGACACGTGGCGTATTGGCATAGATGACCTGTGCCGGTTCCATGGACACGACGTCAGTGAAAGTCACTTCATCGCACAACCAGGCGCGATAGATATCGCGGGCGAGTAGATCCATGGACATATTACCAATGCCCATGATGTCGTTGAGGCGCTTTGCCCCGAGACATTCCTTCCACCACTGGAACGAAGCGTGCGTATGCTGTTCCTCATCAAAACAATCGGTAACCAGCAAATAGTGGCGCATCTCATAACCGAGTGTGCGCAGGATCTGGTTAAGGGACAACTGATCGTTAACGACGCGCGTCACAAGATCTTCGACATCGAGCGGCGTGCAGTCGCGAGAAAGCATTCCAACGGGGTTAAAGGTGAAACTACCAGTTTCCCAAAGACAGGCGCTTTCGAGGAAGGAAAGCTGGCTGCTGGAAGCAGCTTTTCCTTCTTTGTACTCAATGTGGATCGTGCGAGTCTCATTTTTCACTTCGAGGATACCGGTCAGACCGAGTCGTTGGATCTGAACGATGACGCGCATGATCGTTCCGAATTCGATCGAGCCGAACTGGATATCATTGGCACTGCGTTTGACCACAACGGTTCCGACCTCATCGGCGTTATGCACAGAGGACTGCGTATCGTAGAGGGGATCGAACGGTTTTTGTCTGATCGCGCTTTCGGAGACCTGAATATTTCGATGTCCAAATTCCGGCTGCGGCTGTGGGTTTATCGGATCAGCGATGCAGTTTGTCTCGCTTGAAGAAGCGAGCAACGCGCGTTCGATGGCGGATGCCTCGCTGCTCGTCATGCCCGAAATGCTTGAAATGCCAGAAATCGTTCCAGAGCTGGAAATATCGCCCATGATCATCTGGAGATCAGAATTCAGTTCAGCTTCAGACGCACGGATACGAGGGCCTCCCGAACTGTCGGTCGTAATATTTTTTGCGGAAGACGTACCGGCACGTCGCAGTCCAAGCGGCATGGATGAAACGGCCGCGATAGCTTCGACGCTTTGACGAGGAGCCTGACTCATCTGACTGATCGACAGGGCTTCCCGACGCAGTCCCAATGCCGACGAATCTGAAACATCGGGCAAAATAGAGCGATTGAATTTTCGTCGTCCAGCAAACGAGCTGTCAGAAGTCGAAAAGCGTGACTCTGTAAAGATCTCAGGACAACTTGTCTGAAGTTCCAAAAAGAATTCGGACGCATTTGCCGGATAACTGATGTAACTCATGCCCGCGTAAAATTCGTTGATAATACGCGTACCATCGTAAGAAAGGCCGATAAAAATGGTCTTTACACCGAGCAAGCGCAGCTGTGAAGCCGCACTCCAGATCTGAAGGGGCTGAACATCGTCCTCAACGAGCTCGCCATAGACCAAAGCCAGGTCAAATTTGGACGAAGTCAGTTCTCGCGCGGCTTCATCCCACTGGGCGCAGAAAATCAGTTCAGATCCACGCAGACCCTCAGTCAGAAATTTCTGCAAATAGCGGTTTACGACACATAAGAGTTTCATCGTACAAACATCCTGTCATTCTCATTTTGTGGAGCAAGACTTACCAAATCATGCCCGCAGTATACTCTATAAATGCTCAATTTCGTGCATAATTTCTTTGCGTGCATTTTCGCTCAGATATTTCGATTTATCGACATACCGTTTGAGCATTTCCGATGCAGCTTTTTTATTTCCAAAGTCTCGGTACATATACCCGAGTCGTTCATAGATCTCACAAGCCTCGCGCACGCCGTTAATGCCCGTCGTTTCGAGGTCGGCAAAGCCGCCCTCGTAAGCCTTTTCAAAAGCCGTGAGAGCCTCTTTTCGTTTATCGAGTTTAAGAAGTGCAATCCCCTTAATGTAGTAACGAATGGCGTCCATCGCCTCATGTTCTTCGACGATTTGAATTTTAGCGAGGGTGTCTTTCGCATTCCCCCCTTCGTGAATGAACACGGCGTAGCCTTTCGTATACATCATGTTCTCGGGCGCAAGTTGTTCCGCATTTTCGAAGTCTTCTTTGGCTTCAGCGCGTTTATTCTTTGACTGTTGAATGAGCGCACGCTGGTAGTAGGCATGGGCCACTTCGCTGCGTTGTTCTTCATCCGCCTTGTTGATGGCACTGTTATCCGCGAGCCACGAATCGATGACAAAGGCGAAGGAGCGCATTGCATCGTCCTGCTGTCCCATTTCGACGAGCGTATTGCCGATCCACAAAGCGTAGGTACGTTTTACTTCGTCCTTCGTATGCGCTTCGGTGAACTGTTGAAGCGCCGTGGCATAATCCCTAAGTTCGTAAGCACTTCGTCCGTTGTAGAAATGCGCTTCAGGGTGATTCATGTCGTTATTGAGCGTGCGGTCGAAGTACTGACGCGCCGACTCATAAAGTGCTCGGTCATAGAAGAGTTTACCGATGTAGAACAGGAAAATGGGGTTTTCAGGTTCCTGCGAGACCAACACGCTCATGCGTTTGAGCGCATCGTCCGAATCGCCCAAATCATTGACGAAACGCGCCATTTCGTACTGATGCAACGAAGTGAGCGCACGGATCTTTTTGAGTTTGTCCATGCATTTCGTGACCGTTTCACGATCTTTTAACATCATGGACGAACGAGCCAGTGTGCCGATAAGACGCGCGTCCTGCGGGTAGATGACGAGCATACGGTTGAGAAGCGCCACCGCGTCTTCAGCCTTTCCCTGCGAATTGAGGATCAAAGCCAAAGCATAAGCTTCGGTGGATTCGACCGCCGTCTTCTGCCATGCGCTGAAATCCGTCGTTTGCAGGAAATCCGGGTCACCTTTAAGACGCTTTTCAACAAACGGTTTGAGATTCAGCGTCCATTCAAGGCGAGGATCACGTTCAGCTTCGACCAAAGCCTCAAGCGATTCCTTGAAGTGTTCCTGGGCGTATTCCGAGATAGAGCGATAGATCCACAGAATGATGTCATCGGGCTTGAGCTTGATGCTTTGATCGATCGCTTTGGAAAGCGCCTGAATGTCATCGGGCAACAATGTTTTCTTGCCCAGATAGAGATTATCCAACCCGGCCGTATATAGGAGCATCTTGGCATAAAGTCGGCGCGCATCAGCATTTTCCGCATCCGTGTCAATCGCGGCCTGCAGAATAACACGGCACTGATCGGTTTTACCTTTTTGGATGCAGATATCTGCGATGTTTTCGAGCAAAACCGGCTGTTTAGCGTAAGTTTGGATATTTTCCTCAATGCCTTTGACGAATTCAGCCCATTCCATGCTCGAAGCCTGCGCATTCATCTTAATGGTCATGGCATTTTCGATGGCGCTGGGTTCACCGGTGCTCAACGCAATGACGTCGTCACAAAGTTTGATCGTTTCTTCGAAATTACCGAGGTTGTACTGAATTTCGGCATCGAGCGCGCGGGCGCCAGGATACATTTCTTCGGGTTTATCCCCCAAGTAGCGTTCCAGACGGGCATGTGCTTCTTCGAAATGGCCCACATGGATCTCAGCTTCGGCATAAAGGTAATCGGCAATCGGCCAGCCCTTAATGTCTTTGACGTTGTCACAAATCTTCTTGGAGATCTCCAGACGCGATTCATAATCCTCTTTGGCTTCGATCGTACTATTGCGCACACCGATCATTTTGAGAATCGTCACAACGTCATTATAGGGCTCCTGAGTCGGGATCATTCCCTCGTATTTTGCGGCTTTTTCATTGTCGCCTTTGAACGATGCCCATCCCCAGAGACCGAGTGCACACCATCCTCCCTGACATTTGCCTTCTTCCTCGATACGGGAAACAGAAGACTCGATCATAGACAACTGATCTTCGAGATCAGCCCTGAAACGCGTCGTTCCCATGAGGATACTGACCATGATCTGTCCCTGATTTTCGAGGCGCTGTTCCGGAGTAATATCGGGCACAGAAAGGTTTTTGATCGCGCGGTCAAAGAAAGCCTTGTAACCGCCCAACGAATCCTTCTTGAGCATTTCAGGCGTGAGTTCTACGACACTGACATTCTCGATCTGCGCCAATTCGTCATCGCTAACTTGCTGAGCTTTTTGAATACCCGCATAAATACCGGCGATCATGGCAACGACAACGGCGACGACACCAACGACCATAATGACTTTTCGGCGCTGTTTTTGGCGTTTGGCATCTAATTCGGCTTTCTGTTTATCACGAACTTCTTTGAGTTTCTGTTCAGCCGCTTCACTTTTAGTCGCCTTGATCGACGCAATATCAAAGACCATCTCGCCGTCGTTCCCATCGGGCACTTCTTTGACGACTTTTTCACCAGGAATATCTTCGACTTCACCTTTGATCTTGGTATCTTCGGTTTTCTGTTCTTTGAGACTCGATTTTTGAGCAGACTGAATTGACCCTAACAAGCCTCCGAAGCCGAAGTCCATACCAGCATCAGCGGACTCAGCCTGAGACGGATTTGCCGACGCGCCCGGTTCCTCACCGACCATATCGGCAGGCGCGTCAACGACCAGGCGTCCCGCACGCTCACGAGCCAGATCATTACCACCCGACAAGCTCATGACACCGAGTGGATCATCGTTGATCAACAGCCCAGAGTCGTTGTTGATGTCCGTCGAGTTGAACGCTCCACCATTCGCATCCGTCGACGGATTAGGCACGGCGTTGTTCAGTCTGATCTTCGGCACATTGGTAATATTCGAATTATTATTGTGAATGGCGCTGCTTTCTTTAGTATCAACAGGCGTCAAATGGCCATTCGTCGGTTTTTCTCCATCTTCCAGGCTCATGGAACCGAGATCGACCGTATGCGTATGTTTGAAGGGGCCATCCGTCTCATTCAGCTGTTGACGTCCCATTGCTTGTTGTTCAGCCATTTCAGCCTGAAAACGGTTAAAATCGAGCGTCGGGTTGTGTGAGATGTAGCGATCACCACCAGGGGGCGGTGTTAAAGCGGTGTCGAGTTCGTCCAACACAGCAGAGGGTGAACGACGACGGCTGCTCATCGGTTCTTCAAGCGGAGGCAACGGGTTGGGAATCGAACTGACCCCAGCACTACGCGGTTGATTCGAAGAATTTTCACTGACTATCTTATCCAGATCTTCTAATTCGCTCAAGGGAGCCGACGCCGCGGGAACTGCCGACCTGTTTGCCGAACTCGCCGCAACGATCTTGGGTTTGGACAGACTCAACCCGCTTGAACCATTGCGTCGCGGCACTGAATCACTCAACGGATCACCCAACAGGTTTAACGCATCAAATGAAGGCGCCGAATTCTTGGCTTTTGAAGACGGCAAATCTTCTCGAGAAGACGCAGGCTGGTCGCCAAAAAGACCGAGCGTATCATACGAAGGCAATGGGCCATTGGCTTTTGGCGAAGGAAATTCGTCAACGCCGCGACCAACGCCTTTCGGCGAAGGAAATTCGTCGACGCCGCGCCCCCCAGCTTTGGGCGAAGGAAG
>JAZUKH010000150.1:0-14281 GCA_045643185.1 Myxococcota bacterium
TTCGAACGCTTCGCGTTCATGCGCTTATCGTTTTTATCTAGCTTGGTTGCATCGTAACGTTTGCAAAATCAGCAGGCTGCGTCTTAATTATTTTGTTTGCGTCAGGCTGAATGCGATGTTGTGTTGAGCATTCAGCCGGTCGCTTTCAGTAAACGTTGTGTTGAGGTTGCCCTTGAGCCCTGTGACGATATCGCGTGTCGGATTGAGTTCAAACTCGGCGAGTCCTGTGCCGCGTGGCAGGTCCTGAACTTTTTGGCTCAACTTGGTGCTGATGGTGTGTGATGTTGTGAGCGTACTTTGAAGTGTAATGGATTCCTGGTGATCCTGATTCGTTTTGTCGTAGGTGGTCCACATGGCGCCCAGTCCGACCTGTGGGTCTGGTAATGGGCCGTAGGCATAGTGGAGCAGATCCATGACGATGTAGAGCACGCGTCCGGCTTGCGGATTGATCTTGACGAGCGGGATCAGCCTGCCGAGTCCCATTTGTGGCTCGAGGCGCCCTTCCAGGATGATGCCTTCCATGAGTGAACCGACGGCTTCGAGGTTTTTGGGTGTATCTCCGTCTTTGACTGTCATGTCGACATTTTTTAGTTGGACGTAAACGCTGTTTGGTGAAGCGTTGCTTCCGTGGGTGAGATGCACGTTGGCCTTAAACTCAGTGGTGATGCGTTGACCTTTTTCGTAAGCATTTTCTTCATGGATGAAGAGCTGGTAGACGCGTTCGTCCTGGACGGGGGCGTAGCGCAACGTGGTGTTTGGGTCGACACCTGGTGTATTGAGCTCGGTCATGCGGGCGAGTGCGAAAGCGGACTCGGCTGTGTTCGAGACGGGCTGCGAGCCACCGGGTGGATTGGTAGCGATGACGATGGCTGCGACGATAAACAGAATGAGTATGGTCGTGACGACTATGGTCTGTTTGAATTTGCCGCGTGCGTCGTTGTTGCGCGATTCATTTGTTTCGGTCATGGTGATGGATCAAAAACACTGGTTAACGTTGAAGCCACGTTGTGTGGCCGATTCAAAATGGCAAAAAAAAGCGTGCGTATTGTGCAACGCACAATAGCACGCGTAACGCGCGCGTATTGGCGCGAGCCAAAGCGCGCGTGGCCCCGGCAACGGAGTGTCGGGGCCGACAGAATGAAGAGCCTGAGTGTCGGCGATTTTATTGTTTTGGCGCCGGCGTATCAGGTTTGATGGGTTCCACGAAGGTGGAGAATTTAGCGCTATCGTTTGAGTCATCGTTGTGTTCGAAGACTTCGATTCTTGCTTTTGCGGTGGCGAGGAGGGTTTCGAAGGCGAAACGGGTCTCGACGTCAGCGCTGTCGATATTTTTGAGTTTATCTTCAGCCTCTTCGATGATTTTTTTCTCGGCGTCTGGGTCGATGTCGGAGTTTCCTTCGGCGGAGTCGACGAGGAGTTTTACGACGTTTGAGTTGACTTCGAGAAAACCGGTGCCGACGGCGAAGACGGCCTGGGCTTCACCAGATTTGATGGTGAGCTGTCCTGGTTTGATGGTCGAGAAGAGGGGGACGTGTCCGGGCAGGATGACCATATCGCCGATCATGCCAGGGACCGCGACGGATTCAGCGTCGGAGCGTGAGAAGACGACGCGCTCTGGTGTGATGATTCGGACTTCGAGTTTATCGGCCATAATTAGACCTCTTTCTGGAGTTTCTCAGCTTTTTCGACGGCTTCTTCGATGGTGCCGACCATGTGGAAAGCGGCCTCGGGGAGGTCATCGTATTTACCGGAGAGGAGTTCCTTGAAGCTACGGATGGTGTCTTTGAGTTCGACGTAGCGTCCGGGGATACCTGTGAAGGCTTCGCCGACGTGGAAAGGCTGTGAGAGGAAGTAACGGATCTTACGCGCGCGGTTAACGGTGAGTCGGTCTTCTTCGGAGAGTTCGTCCATACCGAGAATGGCGATGATATCCTGTAGTTCAGCGTATTTCTGAAGGGTAGCCTGGACTTTTCGGGCGACTTCGTAATGTTCCTGACCGACGATGAGTGGATCGAGGAGTGTGGACGTAGAGGCGAGTGGGTCGACGGCGGGGTAGATACCAGCGGAGGCGAGCTGACGTGAGAGAACGGTGGTAGCGTCGAGGTGAGCGAAGGTGGTTGCCGGCGCGGGGTCGGTCAAGTCGTCAGCGGGGACGTAAATGGCCTGAACGGAGGTGATTGAGCCATTTTTGGTCGAGGTGATACGTTCCTGGAGTTCGCCCATTTCGGTGGACAGTGTGGGCTGATAACCGACGGCGGAAGGGATACGCCCGAGCAGAGCGGAGACTTCGGAGCCAGCCTGAGTGAAACGGAAGATGTTATCGATGAAGAGGAGGACGTCCTGGTGGAGTTGTTCACGGAAGTATTCCGCGACGGTGAGTCCTGAGAGGGCGACACGAGCACGAGCCCCAGGCGGTTCGTTCATCTGGCCGTAGACGAGTGCGACCTTTGAATTTTCCTGTTTTTTGAGATCGATGGTACCTGATTCGACCATTTCCCAGTAGAGGTCGTTTCCTTCACGGGTTCGTTCACCGACGCCGGCGAAGACGGAGTAGCCGCCGTGTTTCATGGCGACGTTATGGATGAGTTCCATGATGAAAACGGTCTTGCCGACGCCTGCGCCGCCGAAGAGTCCGATTTTACCGCCACGAGCGTAAGGGGCGAGGAGGTCGACGACTTTGATACCAGTTTCGAAGTTTTCGACGGAGACGGCCTGTTCTTCGAAATTGGGGACGGGGCGATGGATTTCCCATTTTTCAGCGGTATTGATATCGCCTTTTTCGTCGACGGGTTCGCCGACGACGTTCATGATACGGCCGAGGACTTCTTTACCGACGGGGACGGTGATGCCTTTACCGGTGTTATAGACGGGCATATTACGGACGAGGCCGTCGGTAGCATCCATAGCGATGGTACGGACGACGTGTTCACCGATGTGTTGAGCAACTTCGAGAACGAGATTCTGTTCTTGATTGCTGATAGAGGGGTTCGTGACGCGCAAGGCGGTGAAGATCTGTGGAAGTTCGCCGTCGAAGGAGACGTCGACGACAGGGCCGATGACCTGAAGGATCTTACCGGTAGCAACTGTAGTATCTGAGCTCATTATCTGCTTCCTGGATTAAGTTAGAGTTTTTGGGACGTTGTGAGCGTCATACAATATTGACTAGAGTGACTCAGCACCGCTGATGACTTCGATGAGTTCGTTGGTGATGGCCGCCTGACGAGCCCTGTTGAACTGGATGGTGAGGCTGTTGATCATCTCAACGGCGTTCTTTGACGCGCTGTCCATGGCGGTCATACGTGCGCCATGTTCGCTTGCGAGGCTTTCGAGGATACTTCGCTGAATATGAATGGCGACGGCGCGTGGCAGGAGGACATCGAGCATCAACTGTTCGGACGGCTCGTAGATGTAGCTTGTTTGTGAAAGAAGCGATTGTTCTTCCTCGGTGAAGGTTGCCTGGCCATTTTCGTCAATATTTTTGAGAATAGCCTGTAGTGGCAGGATCGCATCGAGGATGACGTTCTGTGAGATGGCACTACGGAATTTGGTGTACAGGACGAAGGCTTCGTCGAGTTTATTTTCCGAGAACTGTTCGCAGAGGTCTTTTGAGATTTCGAGCGCGACTTCGGAGGGTTTACGCTCCAGTCCATTTTCGACTCGGATGAGTTCAGCGCCTTTTGTATTTCTCATAGCTTCATAAGCTTTTTTTCCGATGAAGTAGAGTTTGAGGCTTTCGTATTGAGAGCCACGTTCGGCGATGAAACGTTTCGCGCTTTTTACGATATTGTGGTTGTAGGCACCGCAGAGGCCTTTACCACCGGAAATGATGATGAGTGCGGCTGATTTTTTATTTTCGCTGTTTCTGAGCAGCGGGTGTTGTGCATCCACTTCTTTTGAAACGAGGTGTTCGATGACGTTAATGAGTTCATTGACGTACGGACGCGTTGCGACGACAGCCGCCTGAGATTTACGCAGTTTTGAGACGGCGACCATTTTCATGGCTTTCGTGATTTTTCCGGTGCTTTGGACGCTCGCGATATGCTTACGGATCTGTTTTAGATTCGCCATCTGCGTATTCCTTAAAAAGGTGAGAAGAAAAATGATGGGAATTTGCCGCTCAGGTGAGTGAGCGGCTTATCGATTTAGTCTTTTTTGTTTGGATCGAACGTGGCTTTAAACGCCTTGAGGATATCGTTCAATTTCGCCTTGAGATCATCGTCGAGTTTTTTCTTATCACGAATGGTTTTAAGGACATCGGCGTGGTTTGCTTCGACATAGCCGAGCATTTCGCTTTCGTAACGTTTAACGGTGGAGACCGGGTAGTCTTTCAGCCAGTTGTTCGTAGCGGCGTAGATGGAGACGATCTGTTTTTCGACGGGCATAGGGACGTACTGTCCCTGTTTGAGGATCTCCGTGAGTCGTTCGCCACGGGCGAGGGTCGCCTGGGTCACGGCATCGAGGTCGGAGCCGAACTGAGCGAAGGATTCGAGTTCTCGGTAGGTGGAGAGGTCGAGTCGGAGTGTACCGGCGACCTGTTTCATGGCTTTGACCTGTGCGGCGCCACCGACACGTGAGACGGAGATACCGACGTTGATGGCGGGGCGGGTACCCGCGTTGAAGAGGTCTGTGTCGAGGAAGATCTGACCATCGGTGATGGAGATGACGTTTGTCGGAATGTAAGCGGAGACGTCACCGGCCTGTGTTTCGATGATGGGCAGAGCGGTGAGCGAGCCACCCGTTTTGGGATGTTTAATGACTTTGCAACCACCGCGTTTTTCGGCTTCCTGTTCAGCTTCTTTTTTGCCGACGGCGCCGGGATAGACTTTCTGATCGAGACCGATCTCGGTGTCATCGCTGGCATTTTTGTCGACGATGATCCAGTCTTCACGGAGTTTTGCAGCGCGTTCGAGAAGACGCGAGTGGAGGTAGAAAACGTCACCAGGATAAGCTTCGCGCCCAGGCGGACGACGGAGGAGGAGGGCGAGCTGACGATAGGCGACGGCCTGTTTTGAGAGGTCGTCGTAGATGACGAGGACGTGTTTTCCGTTATCGCGGAAATATTCGCCCATGGTGCATCCGACGTAGGGAACGAGGTACTGGAGAGGCGCGGATTCAGAGGCGGTAGCGCTGACGACGATGGTGTATTTCATGGCGTCGTGTTTACGGAGTTTTTCGACGACCTGTGCGACGGTGGACTGTTTCTGTCCGATCGCGACGTAGATGCAATAGACGTCAGTGTCTTTCTGATTGATGATGGCGTCGATGGCGACGGCGGTCTTACCGGTTTTACGGTCGCCGATGATGAGTTCGCGCTGGCCGCGGCCGACGGGGACGAGCGCGTCGAGGGCTTTGAGGCCGGTCTGGAGGGGTTCGCTGACGCTCTGACGAGCGATGATGCCAGGCGCCTTGATATCGACGGGGCGAGTTTCGGACGTTTCGATGGGGCCGAGGCCGTCGATGGGTTCGCCGAGGGCGTTGACGACACGACCGATGAGGCCTTCACCCACGGGGACGGAGGCGATCTGACCCGTACGACGAACGACGTCGCCTTCGCAGATCAGGTGGGCGTCACCCAGAAGGGCGCAACCGACGTTGTCTTCTTCGAGGTTGAGCACGAGGCCTTTGACGCCGTGGGGAAATTCGAGGAGTTCTCCTTCCATGGCGTTCGCAATGCCATAGACACGAGCCGTACCGTCACTACTGGTGATGACTGTACCGGTCTCGGTCACTTCCGTCTGCTTGTCGTAGTTTTCGACCTGCTTACGGATGATCTGACTGATTTCTTCAATATTAATAGCCATCCGATTTTCCTTATGATGGGAGCGACACAAAAATGGCGCTCCAGTTATGGATAAAAAAAGCGATGATTAACCGATATGCATATCAGAACGAAGGCGTTCGAGGTGACGTCTGATCGAGTTATCGTAGACGCGGCCCTGAATTTCGAGACGGAAACCGGCGATGATGGAGGGTTCAATGATCTCTTTGAGAGCGACTTCGTGGTGAAGCTGTGATTCAATCTTCGATTTAAGCTGCTGTTTTTGGTCAGGATTCATGGGGTTGGCGACGTACACGGAAGCGCGGACGCGGCCATCGGCGTGGTCTCTGAGCACCTCATATTCTGCCACGATGCGGTGGTAGAGGAGGATCTTGCCTTTATCGGCGAGGACGCGCAGGAAGTTGGCGAAGATGGTCTCGTACTGGGCATCCTGGAGGACGGCGTCGAGGATCTTCTTACGATCAGCGCGTTTGATATTGGGGTGAGAAAGTGCTGTTTTCAAATCGGTCGCGCTATCGAGCATTTGCATGAAATCCTGCGCGTTACGATAGATGACGGCATCGAGCTTTGCGTCGCGAGCCATTTCGTAGAGGGCGATCGCGTAGCGCTGTGCGGCGGAATCTGAACTCACGTGTTTACCTCCGTTAATTCAGGTTAAGGGAAGCGATTCCCTGATCGATGAGTTTGTCGCGGAGCGAAGGGTCGTTCGCGAGGCGTTCGACGATCTGGTCACGGGCTTTGTCGAGCGCCTGAGACATGATCTCGCGTTCAAACGTGCGTGTGGCGACGCCGGACTGGAGTTCAAAAATGACGTCAGCGTCATTTTTGAGGCGTTCCTGCTGCTTGATGGTCTCCTGGGCGATGTTCTGGCGTTCGTCGGCGAGAGCCTGTTTGTAGGAAGCCTTCATTTCTTTGACTTCGTTGTCGAGTTTGCTGAGTTTTGACTCGGCGTCGGCATATTCGACTTCGGCGATGGATTTGGCGCGCGCAGCTTCGTCGATGTCGTGTTCGATCGTCTGTTTACGGTCTTTGAGCATGTCCGCGATCATGGGACCGCCGAACCAGCCCAGCAAGAGGGCGACGATGAGGACGTTGCCGAGCGTGGGCAGCCAGGTCAGCATGAAATACTCGGTGACGTGGCTGGCATGCATGTTCTGCACGATGTCGCTCGTTTCAGAAAGGCACGGATCGAGGATCCATGGAACGAAGCACATGACGATAATGACGAGAAGTATATAAGGCCAGATGTATTGTTTTCCGTTTCGATTGAACATAATTACCTCTAGGCCAAAAGTTTGTTTGCGATCTCATTAGAGAGTGCTTCGACCGATGCTGCGGATGTGGCACGCGCTTCAGCGAGCGACGCGTCAAAAGCAGCCTGACGTGCGGCGATGTCTTTTTGGACGGCGGCACGTGTTTCACTCACTTTTGCAGCCTGCTCATTCTGGGCTTCGCGAATCGCATTCTTGCGTTCCGTCTCGATTTCCGCAAAAGCAGCCTGTCGCTTGGTGATGTATTCGTTCTGCGCTTCGTCGGCTTTCTTTTTGAGGGCGCTTGCTTCGCTGGCGGCACCCGTGGTCAGGGCTTCACGCGCTTCATACGAACGCAGACAGGGTTTAAGAACGTATTTGTTCAAAAACAGCATCACGAGGACAAAAAGGCAGACCTGAATCACCATTGTGATATCGAAATCAAGCGTTGGCGGCTCGATCGAGATCTGCACAGCAAGGGCAATATATGGATTCATTGAGTTCTCCTAAATTTCCGGGTAGGCCAAACACCTACTAGGGGCTTTAGTATCGTAACACATCCTTTTATGGATTGTCAAAGGGGGGCGTTAAGGTGTGGCGCCGGCTATTCGCGTTCGCGAATACGCCGGACGCGCGACGCTATTCGCATTCGCGAATACGCGTCGCCTCTGCCTTCCCCCCACATTATTTCGCTTGCGACAGAACCTGCACGCACAACTCGCCATAGCTCATCCCGGCATAAGCGGCGATCTTCGGCACGAGGCTGTGTGACGTCATGCCGGGCACGGTGTTGATTTCGAGGAAGTAAGCTTTGAGGTCTTGATCGGCGAGGAAGTCGGCGCGCACGACACCGTGTGTGCATTCGAGTGCGGCAGCGGCTTTTTCGGCCATGCGACAGAGTTTTGCGTCGAAGTCTGCGCCAAGTGCGGACGGCGTGAGGTATTGTGTGTCATTGCGGTTATATTTTGCATCCCAGTCGTAGAAGGCATTTTTGGGGATGATCTGGCACACGCCGAGCGCGCGGCCGTTGAGGATGGCGACGGTGAGTTCGTAACCTTTAATATACTGTTCGAACATGACGAGTTCGTCGTCGTCGGTGCAGGCATTTTTGACGGCTTCGTCGAGCTGGTCGGGCGAGTTGACGAGGGTGACGCCGACACTGGAGCCGTTGCGTGCGGGCTTGACGATCAAGGGCATGCCGATCTTTTTAACGATGTCTGACCAACGGCCATCGGCTTTTTCGGCCAAAATGGCTTTGGCTTCGGGGGCCGGCACGATGACCACTTCGGGCACGGGGACGTCGGTCGAGCCTTTCACGATGATCTTGGACAGATTTTTGTCCATGCCGTTTGCGGCAGGGCGGGGGCGTACGCCGGTGTACGGAATGCCAGCCAGTTCGAGCATGGCCTGGACGGTGCCGTTTTCACCGCTGCCGCCGTGCAGCGCGATGTACACGCGGCCATATTTTTTGCTCAAAAAGTCCTGCATGCGTTCGGGGAGCCAGTCGTACGTATCCACATCGACGCCTGCTTCTCGCAGGGCGTTGGCAATGCCGGTTCCCGATTGAATGCTGATCTCGCGTTCAGCGCTTTCGCCGCCGAGCAGAACGACGGTCTTTACCTGTACATCAGCCATGACGTTTTTCTCCTATACCTTCCGTGGTGTTTTAATGAGTTAAGGTAACCTTATTATAAGTTTATAAGGCACAAAAAGCGGCAATACGTTACGCCTATTTTTAACTTTTGGCAATTATGGGCGAATGTGGTGCAGTAACGCGGTTACAGCTCGGTGTGGAGAATAAATGAAAGCGCATGAACGCGAAGCGTTCAAAGTGCGGGACATACAACAGAATTCTAGACATGGAACGTGTTGAAATAGGCGGCTGGGTCCGAACGACGACAACGTTGGCGCTTATCACTGGGGGATCGCCGAAGTCGAAGACAAGACGAACTCGGTTGGTGTCGAGCATTCCACTTGGCATTTTGAGCGCCGAAGTTGAGCGCAGACGTACCGCCTGAAAACAAATGTGTTGGAGTTTGACGGTCTGTTTAAACTTGTGGTTTTATAAATTAAGTGTTATTATTATAAGGATTGTAATATTGTATGTTGCATTATTGCGATCTTGGTTAATATAACTTAGGATAATGAATTCGTTATGTCGGACACGCAAAAGAGATCTAAAACAGAAAAAGCGCATGCTCTCATTAAAACAGGGAACAAGCTGGCTCAAAAAGGGGTTGATAAACTCAAACCGATTCTTAAACATACAACAAGAATTATGATTATCAACATTATTATATTCGTTGTGATAGCATCTATTTGTGCATGCTTTATCGTTAGCACGATCCGTGAAACTTCAGCGCAGACAACACAAGAACTGATCATTGATACAGTGACAAAATAAGGATCGATCATGAAAATTTCTTTTGATTTAAATATATCACTGGACAAAGATAAAAAAGAAGAAGCACCCAATGCCGTGGCTGCGGTACCCGCTTCTCAAGCTGCTTCACTTCCCGCTGAAACAGGTTCAGAGGAAAAAATGCAGTTAAAAGCAGAAGAACCTGTACAAGCCGCAAAAATTGCGTCAGAACCGGCTCAGTGTGAAGCAAAAGATGCCGAAAAAGAAGCTCCCTCCAAGCTGGATAAAGTCATCGATGTCGTAAAAGACGGCAAAGACCTTTACGATAATAGTAAAGAAGCTCTTGAAATGGTATCGGCGATCAAAACGCGAGGTATTATTTCAGGCGCCTGTATCGTGCTTTCTGTTCTTATGATCATCATTACGCCAATTTTCTGTCATTATTGGCCACAATATCAGCTCAAAAACAGAGTTGAAAATACGGTTGGTGAAGTTCGCGATAAAGCCATGGATAACGCCATGGATGTCTTAGAAAATGGCAAAAATTTGGCTGCTGAAAAGAAAAACGAACTTGACCCAAAAATCGATGAGGTCAAAGATGAACTCGGCGCTAAACTAGACAATGCTAAAGCTCAAGCTGCTGACAAGCTTGATAATGCCGAAAAAGCTCTCGATGCAAAACTGGACAGCGCTAAAAAGTGGTTGAAAGGAGACGATGCTCCCAGTACTGCTGAACCTGCTGAAAATGCTAAATAGCACACGGTGCTTATAAGCGTATTAAAATATTTGACAAATATTTGCACACCATGGTCGAAATTTATGGTGGCAAGCGTCATGTTCGTTATAAATAGTCGCTCGTTTGAATACGAGTTGTATCATTCAACTCATATTGATTAGATGTAATAGGGAAATCACAAATGACATACAAATGTTTGGAACGCTTCGATGATTATCAAATGGCCTATTATGAAGAGTTGTGCGATTATTTCAAAGGCCGCCTTCATTTGCTCGAACGACTAAAAGCTTTTTTAGAAGAAGCGGTTTCATATAATGAGTTTTGCATTCGCGTTCGTCCAAGTACACTGCCTAGTATCATTCAAGACAACAAGATTCGACAAAAAGGAGAAGTTGGCGGAGGTGCGTCGTTTGGCAACATGGACCATCGAAAACAGGTTATGAAGATGTTATTCAACTGTCGGAACAGCCAAATGGAACCGGCTGATTATCCTGTTTTTGGTTATCTTGCAGATCCCCAAAAAGGTGGCGAACTCATAGCCAATGCGGATATGTCGCATCAATATGGAAGTTTGCTCATCGTACTCAAAAAAGAGAATCTGATGGAGCGAACCACGATGAGTTATGGAGACTCTGTTAATATGGCGGCTTGCACGCGACTGATCCCGACGCGCGTCAACAAAATATATCCAACGTGTTTTCAGTCGATTACAAATGAAAATGCAGGCGAAGATGGTAAGTTTATGGCCCCGCCGACCGCCTCGTGGTATGTTCAGAATCTCTGCATGGCTCTTGATGATGGCCGTCTTGATCCTCACGCCCTTTATAAAATTAACGACGTTTTTGATGGGCGTTGGGGAAGCGAATTTATAGAACTTCAGTATCATGGCGAAATTCTGTTTGATCGTGATGTCAAGGCTGTTTATGGAATGCCGTTTGCTGATGAAGATGAAGATATTATGGCAAAATATAAACCATTGCTTAAAGAAATGGGGATAAAAACGAGATTTTTTGATTTATTTACATTTTGTGATACAAAAGAAGAATAAAATATAACTTGTCAAAGTGGAGACGTGCGGACCGCGCGTCTCTTTGTTTTTGTGGCTGAGAAGTTTGTATTTTGACCAGACAATGAAAATCAGGCAAAGTTGTAACCTGGATTTTGTGGCGAAGTTTTTGGTTCGTCATCCGTTATGGTAAAAGTAAAGCTCGTGAGCGCTTCATTGCGCGTTTTGGGCGAGTGGAGCGGTTGGCCTGTGTATAAAGACACGTGTGACTAAGATCGATCATCGACTGAGAAACGAAATATAAGTGAGTTTTACTGGAGGAAAAAATGACTCAAAAGCGCTGGACCTATACATTTATTGTCTGTGCCGCATTTTCAGCATGTGCCTGTTCATTGCCGGATATCGGGTGTGGAAAAGGGGCGTATGAAGTCGATAAAAAATGTGTGATGGATACGTTTGAAAAGTGTGGTTCGGAGACCAAAAATTGCGGCGCTTTTGAAGGCTATTTGGAGATGAATTGTGAGGATGGGCAATGCATAGCCAAAAGTTGTCGAGTTGGTTATCATCTTCGGACGGATGCAGAAAAAGGTGGTTTGGAGAGCGGCGATGTCATCTGTGTTGCTGATCATGAAAACGCGTGCGGCTTTGATGCGGTCGATTGCACGAAAAGCGTCGATCACTGGTCAGAAGGCGATTGTGTCGATGGGGTCTGCGAACTGAAACAGTGTCAGGAGCATTATCATGTCAGCCGAAATCATTTGAGCTGTGAGCTGGATACCATAGAAAATTGTGGTTCTGTTGATTGCACACAGACACCGGGCGTACTTAAGACGGAATGTAAGAATCAGAAGTGTCATGCGGTCGAATGTGCGGAGAACTATCATCTTGCGAAGCTTGATGATGAATATTCAGCATGTGTCGCGGATTCTGAAACTGAATGCGGAGATCATCTAACGGATTGCACTCAATCGATCGAAAATTGGGCGTTTGGTTCCTGTGAGCAGGGCGTTTGTAAAGTATATTCATGTTTGGAAAATAAACATCCCTCTGACGATAATTCAATGTGTTTGCCGGATACTGAGGAAAACTGTGGATCACAAGGGCATAATTGTTACGATAATGTCGGATGGGCAGAAGCTGAATGTGTGTCAAAGAAGTGTTCACTCGTCGCCTGTGAGGACAAATATCACGAGACGGAAAGCGCGGACCTTTCACTGAATGGCAAGACATGCACCTCCGATGAAGAAACGAACTGCGGTGCGTCACAGGTCAACTGTAAGACGGAAATTGAAGGATGGAAAGCCGGCAGCTGTCATGAGGGGGCTTGTCAGCCAACGGAGTGTATTCTGTCTTATCATGTCACTGAGGACAATGACCGTTGTGAACTGGACTCGCCCGAAAGCTGCGGTGCGTATGATCGCAACTGTAATGAGCTTACAGGCTGGTCCACATCTGTTTGCGAGTCAGGCAAGTGTTCCGCCTTAACTTGTGCAGTTGGTTATCACACGGCCACGTCAGAAAGTTCTGAACTTGGTTCCCAGACTTGTGTGGTCGATACGATTACCGAATGCGGTGCAAACAAAGTGGATTGCACTCAGACGATCGAAGGCTGGGAAACTGGAAACTGCACAGCGGGCGTGTGTCAGCCATTATCCTGCATCGCGGATTATCATGTGAACCGTGAACAGACGGGTTGTACGAAGGATTCGGTGACAGAATGCGGTGATTTTTCCAATAACTGTCAGGAATCGCTAACCGCCTGGAAAGACGGCAAGTGCCAGAGCGGTCAATGCGTGATTTCGGCCTGTGCGCAGCAATACCACCTTAGAAAGGCTGAAAATAGCTGTGTGCCGGATTTGACCTCGGAATGTGGTGCCAGTTTGACAAATTGTACGAAACTGACAGGGTGGACGAGTGGCAGTTGTTCAAATGGCACATGTAAATCAAGTGGTTGTCAGACCAACTATTATAACGCGAATGGCGTCTGTAAGCCGAGTGATGTCAATAATTGTGGTTCAGCCAATTACGCTTGCAAATCTCACGTGACGGGTTGGAGTTCAGGAACGTGTACGAACAACAGCTGTAAAGTATCGTCGTGTGTCAGTGGATACCACCTGTATTCAGGTTCGTGTGAATTAAACACGACGACGTATTGTGGCTCCCATTCGTCCTGTTCATCGCAGATCGGACACTGGTCGTCAGGGACGTGTTCAACGGCAGGTAAATGTACGGTGACCGCGTGTGCGTCAGGCTACCATGTGTATAATAATTCCTGTGAAGAAGATTCCATGTCGAACTGCGGATCTCATGGAAATGTATGTGCTGTATCGTGGTACACGTTTTTAATTGGTCTTCCGAGTTTTTGCAGCAATGGTAAGTGCACCTAAATCATTCGCGTGGAGACGTGCGGACCGGGGGGCTTTTTGACCAGCTAATGAAAGCGCGTGTTGAGGTTACAAATCAGTTGGGGATCATAATTTGTTTTTGATTTTGCGTTGATCCTTGAGCATTTTTTTTTGAGCAGGCCTGGGCCTGCGGCGCGCAGTGGGACGGAAGAGACGCGCGGTCCGCACGTCTCTACCGTCCCACATTTTGGAGTCGGCGGCCGCGACGACGTACCACGTTACGTCGCTACACTTCGGTTTCGAACCAGTGGAGACGCGAGGCTCTCACGTCTCCGCTCGCCCAATCTCAGCCCGATCTGATTGGCGGCACGGTCGATAGATGTGACACGTCTCCGCTCGCCCAATCTCAGCCTGCTTGCCTTCGGCTTCGCTACGGCTGAGATTTTGAATTTCTGACCAGACAACGCTTCCTTGACTGAGTAAGAGCGCGGTGTCGTGACGCGGCGGTTTTTCGAGGAACCTGGTTTGGTCAGAAAACGACGGCATGGCGTATGACATGACGTTGCATCAACAAGTTTGTGACGAGGCCCTGCCAGGCGAAGGGGTAGCGGCGTATTTCGATTTTTGTAGAGACGCGTGGCGCACACGTCTCTACAAAAATACGAAATAGCCGCGTAGGGGGAGACGGAAAATTGTCAATCCAAATGCATATTTGAGTAAACCATTTCCGGTGTCTTCCAACCAAGCACTTTTCGAGGTCTCCGGTTAATCTCTTCACAGACCTGTCTGATGTACCTGTCAGA
>JAZUKH010000151.1:0-5347 GCA_045643185.1 Myxococcota bacterium
CGGAGCAAAACAGGCGACGCGTATTGAGCGAGGAACGAGCGAAAAGCGGAGCAAAACAGGCGACGCGTATTGAGCGAGGAACGAGCGAAAAGCGGAGCAAAACAGGCGACGCGTATTGAGCGAGGAACGAGCGAAAAGCGGAGCGCGTCTCGCGTATTTAGGCGCTCAGAATGATCTGAGCGCCAAATAGCGAGCGCCAACTTAATTTCCGACCACAATCGATCCTATCGCAACTTTATCTTTTGCTTTTTCGAGCCGCAAACTCATCGTCTGACTCGTCTGATCAGCCCTTCCCCAATGCGTGAAGATCGTGACGGTGACGGTCGCCGGACCAACCACCTTTTGTTGATGAGAAGCGTAATAATTGGCCATGATCTTGTAGGTGCCATTCGGCGCTTTTTTATGCAAAAACTCTTCTGGGCCATATCCCGTCGTCACATCAAAGCTGATCATGCCCCCCGATTGAGACAATTTATGGGAATAGAAGACCTCTTCCCCGCTCGGTTCCAGGACGTGGAGATCAATATCCGTATTGTCCGCATCCCACATCATGACGATGCGCAAATCGGTGTCGAGGCATTTTCGGAATTTAGCATCGATTTTCGGAATGACCGGAGCCGTATCAGGCCATTTTTCCTTTTCGCACCAAGACGCCAAAATGTTGAATTCCTCAAGCGCGACAAGAGAAGTCCACATAGCATCACTTCTTTCCCAGGGCGAGAAAGCCGCTTTTTTGAACAGTTCAAGCGCCTCCGTCGCATCACAAGCGGAATGATCACGCCGAGCGCGCAACTCGAGCGTCAGGGCCAAATCACGCCACGAGACCGCCTCGTCAGGACGCATTTTTGCCACTTTTCTTAGAATGATCAGGGCTTCATCGAGCTGTCCAGCCTCACGCAAACGCCAAGCGTAGACGCGCAACATCGCCTCGTCGTTCAACTTGATCTCGACAAGATTTGAAAGAATCCTCACAGCCAGGTCGGTTTCTTTTTCTTCAAAGAACAAACCAGCGCAATCTAAATAGAACGCGGGACTTTCAGCGAATTCACATTTCTGTTTCAAATACTCAGCGTACTGTGATTTTGAGTCTTTGAAGATCAAGCCAGCGTCTTTGATAGCCTTCAAATAGGGCGTATCAGGATCCCATGCTTTAATGTTCACGACAGCAGAAGCCTCCGTCACAGCGTTATTTCGTTCACTTTGCGAAGGCCCGCCGTTCTCATCGACCGCACAACAATCGTCCTCAACCGAGACGCGTTCGCAAGTTTGAGCACAAGGCGCCGCCATCGGCATTGGCGAAGGGTCGAAGGCGTCTTCTTCAACAGAGAAGCTTACTCTTGGCGCGCCTCCGGCCGTCCGAGCAGAATTTTGTCGCGTAGAGAAATGCGAGGCCATTTCGCGCACGCCATTGACGACCGACGAAACAGCACGTCCGAGGACAGAATGCGGTTCGTCCGACGCATCGTCGAACACCCCGCTTCGTTGAAACGCTTTTTTGGGCACTGGGTCATTCCACCATTCGACGCGACTATTCCATTCTCTTTCAATTCTCTGTTTCCAGGAACGCGCTGCATCTTCTTCGATCCGCTTTTTATCAGCCTCACTCGTTCTTTGATTGAGCCATTGCTCGTGCAGCTCTTTGAGTTCGACGGGAGGTTCGATATCGTATTTGATCCACTGATCGAGTCGTTCAAAGACGATCATGGTAGAGACAGGGCTAACGATGGAGAAATAGCGACCAATGGCGAGTAATTCGTCGCGGTGATCATCGGCAAGCGGGGATAGTTCATCAACGCGCAAAGCTGCCCAAGCAGACGCGATCACGTTGGAAACACGGGCATTTTCGGGAGACAAGGTCACATCGATGACGCGCCCGTCGGAACACTCGATTTTTGCTGTTGTCACATTGTTCTGCATTCGCCCAACAATGGTAGAACGTCCCATCGAAGCGAGTCCGATCCCCATGACGTCAGACACCCCCGTTGCGTGAACGGCCGAGATCGTGGGTTGAGGCGTCAGAGCGTGTCGTATGGCTTCATCGGGGGTGACATGAGACAACTGAATGACGCGACCGCCACAGAGTCTTCGCAAAAAAGCCACATCGCGGCTTTTTCCGCTGACCATTGCGACTGAACGAGCTCCGAAAGAACTCGTCGATCCATCGAACGTGTCCATACCATCGGTAAACAAGCATGTCATGCCGTCGAACAGCGTTTCAGCGAGTGGTTTTAGCGCGTTGAAACACGTGCCGCCGTCGTACTTGACGGAATCAAGGGAGGCTAACAAATCCTGGCGCGTTGAAAATGATAACGCCGGTTCAAGTTTGTTGCGAAAGACATGGAGTTCGTAGTTCGCTTTATCAGGCAGCTTTTCCAAGACCGCACGCGCTTTTTGAATATCATCGGCCGTTCGACTACCGGACGCATCCCAGACGATGCGCCAATTTGTGATCGACGCCAAATCTCCGACAAACGAGCTCGTTTCACCGACGCGGACGCTGACCGACCAATATAAATCGTTGTTCCATTTTTCAACACACGTCACGCAGTCGGACAAAGCCGGCACGCTGATGAGCAAATCCTCTCCACCGTCGACATCCGTTTCGTGAGATTCGACGCACCACACAGCCTGTGCCATTTCAAAACGCTTGTCACCGAGGCCTGACAGGTTCGGACGCGGAGCATTATCCATCTCGACCGAGATCTTCACATCTCTTTTGACCAAATGAGTTTTTGGCATGGGCAAGGCGTATGCGGCATCGCCTTGTGGCGAAAGGACGAGCGGTGCGATGTATTCGACGCGTATCTGCCGAGTACCAGCTTTTGGAAGCGGATAAATGCGCGTCCGATAGGCATTTCCCTGGATCTGTTCGACGAGTCCAGGGTCAATCCCCTGTTTGACTTCTGCTTCGAAAGCCATACGCGCTTTTTCTTTTTCGACGACACTGGCAGGCGTCATCACGCCTTTTATGTCAATGGCGTATCCACAGATCACACCGCCGTCCGGCAAAGGGAACTCCAGTTCACCTTCCATCACACGGTCATTGGGATTGACCAACGAAAACTCTGTCTTAACATGCGCATACATGCCCTTGATATGCGCTTCGACAGCGTATGTCCCCACGTAAGGGGCTTTTTCCTCGCTCTTGATTCCAGGAACGACGATGCTAACCAGTGATACAGCTTCTATCGCCATCATAAAACTCCTTTAATGACGCCAAAGATCGTACATTTTTATCGACCCAAGTGACAGGTCGTTCCCCAAAACTCATAGGTACTATACCGTTACCATTAACCAACTCACTCGTCTATATACATCATATATTAGCTCACGCAGATGATTCGCGTAAACCTCGTTTTTGTTGCGATAATAGACTCAGTTTGACGAGTGCTTTGTTATTTGGCATAATAATCGCTTAGATGCACCCCGGCTTGAACCAATTTCGGTTCAACTTTTATGGAGGTTATATATGAAAAAACTCTTTTGTTTAGGCCTTATGGCCGCATTCTGTTTTGCAGCAGGATGTGATTTTGATGACATCGACAAAGAATTTGCGGAAGATGGTGATCTTTGCGACAATCGCGGCGACAGCTTCTGCAGAAACTCTTTGCTTTTTACCTGCCTCGCCGATGAAGATGATAGTTGGACAGACATGTTCGAAGACTGGTGCGACGAAGGTGACAAAGACTGCAAACCACCTACTGTGTCGAATGATGTTTTGATCCTCAAATATAAATCTGAATCTTGCGGTCAGGGCCAGTATTGCAAAACGTATGATGGTAAATCTGGTTGTTTTGAAAGATGTTCTGAAGCTGAGCTCAATCAGCGACATCCTGAGAATAGCCGTATGATCTGTACCAAAATTGCCGACGATGAATACTTCTTCGTTTACTAATTTTCTCGCGATCAACGTGTAAATTCCAAGGCCGTCACCATGACGGCCTTTTTTTTGATCAATTCAGAGTTCAAGCCCGATCTCAGTAGCACATAACGCAATTTGTTCTGCTTAACCCCGCTCTATTCCGTTTGTCATGACGAACTCATTCCTTTGGAGACCATCGATGCAACCCCAAACGCTCGTTGTTTCGTTCAGTTGTTTAATGTTGCTTTTCTGTTTTCTGACAGGCTGTTCCACCACAAACAAGGGCCCCAACGCAGCGATCGAAGACCA
The DNA here is from genome assembly GCA_045643185.1 of Myxococcota bacterium. Taxonomy (GTDB): domain Bacteria; phylum Myxococcota_A; class Bradymonadia; order UBA4248; family UBA4248; genus RGIG464. The sequence goes on from JAZUKH010000151.1 coordinate 4,172, forward strand.
GCTTGAAGCTCGTCAGCATGACGATACCCAAAATCTTGCCATTGAATCCAGACTCCGAGAGTCCCAAGAGCTTGTCCTCGTAGAAACGCTTGAAACAGACAACGAAACCGCGATCAGACACCAGGACTGGTCATTTTCGCCCTCGTTCGTTCTTGAGGCTTCGCCCCAGTCTGCGTTGACGCGCGTTCTCAACGCCATTTATCGCGAAAAAGTCGACGTCTTTTGTCAGGATTTTGTCGAAAAAAACGCCTGTAAAACGCTGTTTTGGGAAAACGAAGCGATTCTTTCGGATGCTTACGTCTCGTGTGCCAGCCCCGTATGGCAAAAAACCAAGCTCGGCATGATGACCACGCTTGAAGGCGTCGCATTTTATTTCGAACGACAAAGATCCGGCTGGCAACTCACCCATGTCTGTACGCAACGCGACGACGCAACCAAGATTTTTCCGAAATGTTAAGGTCTGTTTCTTGCCATGTCTGCGGAAAGTGTGGCACTATATTATGTTTATGTTTCTGGGCTTAGCCCGTCGTTTTTTGGAATACCTTTAATATGGATTCCGTTCATTTAAGGAATAAGGCATGAGCGAGATATCAAAGTCGTCAAATGGTTCTGTGGGTACCGGTCTTCCGAAGATTACGAAACTGGGTAGTTCCAAGGCGAGTTCTCTGGGCAATCTTCCCAAACTGGGTTCAAAGACGGGCATTCCGAAGCTCGGCGGCACATCCGAAACCGTCGTCGCCCCGATCCCACCGGTGACGCCAAGTATTGACGACGAAGAAGAAGAAGACAAAACGACAGTCCAGTCGACCGATGATTTTCTGAACGCGCTTCTTGAATCAAGCGATTCAGCCCCGGAAGGCGAGGACAAGTGGGAACTTTCCGGTCTGAACCTTCAACCCTCCGGCACGTCATCGCAAGGCACGACACCCGCCCCAGCCGCGCCGTCGAACGTCGGCGTTGCCAGCGTTAAACTGAGTACGCCGAGCGTCGCCATGCCGTCTGCCCCGGTGGCACCGATCGCGCCCGTTGCTGCGGCCGCGCCCGTCGCTGCGCCCGTCGCTGCGCCCGCGCCCGTCGCTGCGCCCGCGCCCGTCGCTGCGCCCGAAGTCGGAGGCCAAGCGGTCTTAGGAAGACAACATCATTTTTCAACTCCTTGGCTCACAGAACGACATGGCT
>JAZUKH010000152.1:0-13805 GCA_045643185.1 Myxococcota bacterium
TGAATTTGACGACAGAGGTATGTCGGACTAAATCGACATACGGGTCAACTATTTGGAATAATAGTTTGACGGCTTTTGAAATGTAGTGTTAAAAGGTAGACGCCTAGAGACGGCGTTAGTCTCAAAATTCTTTTTTACTTATAGATAGGAGTAGCATCAATGCTTCAGGCTTTCGTTTCGCTTAAGCCGCAACAGCCCGCGCGCACCGAATCTGGTATGAGAAGCTTCTTTGAAGCCATTCAAAATGCAGTATTCAGCCAGCCGACGGTATTCCGCACGAATGCGGATGCGTCGGTACGTCCGTATTCGCTTGATGCGGTTGTTGAAGCGGCACTTAATCCCCGTTGTAAATTTGTCGTACTTCGCGCGGATTGCGAGAAGTTCTGGCAATGTACGTTTCTTCTTCCGGATGTTCAGGGCATCGGCGCACTTTATTTTGATCTTCAGCGAGCGAATTCGCCGCGTCGTATCAAAGCCGAATCGTTGATGAACATGTTCAAGAAGCTTTATGAATCGATTTCTCCGAAGATCGTTCGTGTGGGTGATTCAGAAGCTCGTGAGAAGTTGAAAAGCCGTCACGGTCTGGTCATGATGCCTGGTATTGGTCGAGTGGAATGGTTGCAGATCGTTTCACCTGAGATCTACGGCGATATCTATAATCCTTCTGACCTTGTGGCAGCGCCTTGTTTCCAGAGTGAGATCTGGGAAGATGGAGCGTTATTCCTTCGCGTTTACGAAGATCCGAATGAATGGGACAGCGAAGATAACGAATCTCTTGCGAACTTTATTCCTGGCTTCCTCGCAGGTATTGCGAAGATCAAGGACGGTGAAAAAGAGAAAGAAACGCTTCGCGAGCTCGAAACGCTTTGGAGCCGAGCCGAAAAGACGGCCAAGAAAGCCTACGCGGCCTTGGACGGCGAAGCGGGCAAACCTGTTGCGGCAGCCGCTGCTGTGAGCACGCAGGCCGCGACGCCGGCGAAACCTGTTGCGGTCGCAGCGGTCAAAGCTGCGCCTGCCGCCGCTGCTTCCGATGTCGATGCCGCGACGGCCAAAATGCGCAGTGTCATTCTCAGCCGCCTCGTCGACGAACAGAGCTTCAAGGGCATTGTCGAAAGCGATATTACCAAAATTGCGGTTGAAGGTCCTTGCACCGTTTTCAGTGTTCAGCGCAAGAAAAAAGGTGCTGTTTGTGTTTCCTATCAGGATTCTGCCAGCAAGGTCTACATCCTCAATGTGCTTGAAGACCTCGCCAAATTCCTCAAAGAAAATGGCTGCAAAGTTCAGGATGACGGCGTTGATCATATCAAGGAACTCGTTCGTAAATACTACTGCTGCGAAAACCAGCTCCTCAATACGCTCGACGACCTTCCTGCCAACGTCATTAACGACCGTCGCGTTCCGGATTTCCGTAAGGAATTCAACGCTGGTATCACCAAGAGCGATGACGGCACGCGTGAACTCGTTCTCTGGATCTATCAGCCCGATGGTGAGATCCTCGAAACGCTGTCTTTGACGCAGTACGAATCATGGCCAGTTCAGGTCGAATCCAAGATCGTTGCGACCGATATGGAAAATGCGCCTGCGGCGCCTCAAGCTGCGGCTCCTGTCGAAGCAAAGAAAGAAGACGTCAAGATCGAACCCGTCGCCAAACCCGTCGTGGAAAAGAAAGACGCAGTGCCTGTCAAAGCCGAAACGGCGAATGTGCCTGCCAAAAAAGGCGGTGCGGGCAAAGTTGTGGTTTCCATCATTCTCGCGCTCGTCATCATCTACGTCATTCTCGTTATGGCTGTCTTCGGCGGCGATTGGACGTTCCCGATGTCGTTACTCAATAAGTAAACCGGTTATTTAACCGATTGGCGTTTTCAAGCCCGGATGGCTAAAGCTATCCGGGCTTTTTTTGGCACTTTGTGCTATGCTCACAGAATGGCCGTCATGGCCTGACTTCGTTTAACCTGTTCAACGGATCAAATTCATGGGTGCTTTAGAAGGAAGCTTAAGCTTCACCACATACTATGTCGAAGGTGAACCGCCTAACGATTTTCATCAGGAATACCTCGACAAGATCAAACGTAAATATTTTCAGCCACTTAGCCCGCTCGGTGATGATGAACGTGCCATGGGCTGGGTTCCGGCACAGGAACCCATGGCAACTGAACTCACGCGGGATAAGGTCTTCTTTAATCAGTACATTCTGCTTGGGCTGCGCGTCGATAAATGGACCATTCCCAATCAATGGTTGAAAGCCAGAATGCGTCAGGTCATCGCTGAAAAATATCCTGACCCGGAAACCAAGCTTTCCAAACGACAAAAAAATGAAATTCGTCAGGAAGTGACGATCGATATTAAGCAACATATCATTCCGTCGATGAAAGTCATCGATATGTGCTGGAATATCGTCGATCGTAAAGTGCGTTTCTGGTCGACATCCAAAAAAGTTTGCGAAGAATTCATCGAGTTTTTTGAGGATACTTTTGATTTAACGTTGACCCCGGACTCACCTTTTATGATGGCTCAGGAACTTGGCTTGACGAATCAGCAACTGGATATCATGGTCAATGCGGATCCATGGCACCCGGTTTTGAGCGCACGCGATATGAATTCGTAAGGATTGAAGATGGATCTTTTTGAAAAAATAGAAAGAACGCGTCACTTCGGTGAGCTTTTTATGATTTGGCTTTGGTATCATTCGGATATCGATGAATCGGTCTTTCGCCTTTCCGATGGTTCGATCCTTGCGCTTCAATTCGACAATCAGCTGACACTCGAGGTCAAACTTGCTGAATCTGAACGCGCCACGTTGTCTGGCGGTGCCCCGGCTTCCAGTGAAGAAGCTCACGAGGCGCTTCGTCAGGGAAAGGTCGTGAGTCACGCCAAACTGCGCGTTGAACGTGATGAAAAAGAATGGGTCTTTGTGCTCAATGCCCAGACGCTCGCGCTCTCTGGTCTTAAGATTCCCGCGTTAATGACCAAGGAACAAGACGAAAAACTCTATGAACGTCAGGCGCTGATCGAAGAGATCGATTCTCTCATTCGTGGCTTGTACGAAAGATTTTTGACGATCCGACTCGACGAAAAAGCCTGGAAAAACGAATCCCGTGCTTTGTCGGCATGGGTCTACTCGGATCTTGGGTAGGTACGATGACAGACTGGATATCCTATCTCGTTCTTGCCATCGTTCAGGGGGTGACCGAGTTCTTGCCAGTTTCAAGTTCCGGTCATCTGATCCTGTTTAATTCAGTCTTTCCTTTTGACGCTGGCATTCTTTTCGATCTGTTATTGCACGTCGCGACGCTCGTCAGTGTCTGTGTGTTTTACTGGAAAGACATTTGTCAGCTCGTCGTGGGTGGCTGCCGCGAATTGGGTGCATCCATAACGAAGAAAGAAAAGCTCGGGTCTAACCTGTGGATGATCATTTACCTTGTTGTGGCAACGCTCATTACAGGCGTCATCGGTCTTTGTGCAGACGATTTTGTTTCAAATACGTTGCGCGATCCGTTGATCGTAGGCATTTTGCTCATCATCAACGCTGGCATTTTGTGGAGTTCTCGTAAGCCTGGTGCGCTGAAAACGTGTGACGGCCGAATGAACCTCAAAACCGCAGCCATTGTGGGATTGGTGCAGGGTTTGGCTGTTTTGCCCGGTATTTCTCGCTCCGGCTCGACGATTACCGCGTCGTTGTTGATGGGCGTGGATGCTAAAGACTGCGCGAAATTCAGTTTTTTGCTGTCGATCCCCGTTATTCTGGGTGGTTTTGTTCTTCACATTTTTAAGGCAGGCAGCATTGATCCGTCACTTTGGCCGGTCTTTATTGTTTCGGCGGTCGTGGCATCGGCTGTTGGTTACGGGTGTTTGAAGCTCCTCGAAATGTTGCTTAGAAACGCCAAGTTCTATCGTTTTGCGCCGTACTGCCTGATTGTTGGTGTGTTGGCGATTGTTTTGCGACTGATCTAATGCTGGACCTGTGGATTGAACGCATGAATTTTCGTGGCGAAGGCCTGGGCGTCAGTGCTGACGGCCAACGCTTTCGTGTAGCCAACGCGTTGAAGGATGAGCGTGTGACGGCGCTGGATGCCTCGTGTTTGCGCAAAAAACTGGCGTATCTCGTTGAAGTCAAAGAAGCTAGCGTGTCAGCCTGTTCGCCAGTGTGTCCACATTGGCGCGACTGTGCCGCATGCCAATACGCCCGTGTTGCACTTTCTGATCAAGAGGTATTGAAACGCGACCAGTGGTTGCGCGTCATCGGGCGCTTTGTGTCGCTGGACGCCGTCGACGTGTCATTTCGTTCGTCAGCCGTGCCCGTGGCTTATCGACAGCGAGCCCGTGCGAGCTTTGCTGACGGGCATTTTGTGATGCCGATTCGTTTGGACGCTCAAAATGTGCTCGGTCAGGAAGACGAAGGCATCGGTTTGAACATCGAACGAGCGATCTGCCTCAAAGAATGTCGATTGCACGCGTCAAGTTTGAACGAGGCGATGGCTCGTCTCGAAGCCTATCTTGCCGATCGTTCCGACGCGGCGTTTTTTGAATACGATGTGGAAGCTTTTGAGTCGAACGTGCGTCTCACGTTGTATGCGCCGCCTGATTTGGTCGAAAAAGCCCGTGTTTTGGCACAGCAACTTGCTAAAACTGTCGAAAACACGTGTGATGCCGGCATGAGCATCGTTTTGCAACCGGTTCCTCCTCGCGGGTCACATGTTTATCCACCGGCTGAGTCGTTTGGTCAAAGCCCTTGGTACGCTTACACGCGCGATCTGAATGGCGACTTGTTGTATTCGCTCAAAGGCGCGTGGACGCCCGTGAATCCACTTAATGCGGCACGCATTCGTGAGATTTTGTGCGAATTCGTTCGACAGATCGATCAACCAGTTCAACGCGTTTTGGAGCTTGGTTGTGGATGCGGCACGCACACAACGGTATTTGATCCACTGGGGTGTGCCTATCACGGCATCGATGCTTCGTGGCCGGCTATTCAGTCAGCTCAGTTCAACGCCCAACAGCACGGTTGGAACGGCAAAACGTTTCAAACCTCGACGGCGCAGCACTACCTCGACAAGAATTATTACAAAGGTCATCGTGCCGACCTTGTGCTGATGCATAGTAACCGTTTGCCGTACGGCGCTGATGTGGCCAACTATTGTCAAAAGTTTGGTGCTCATACGATCTTTGTCGTGGCTCCAACCGCGTATGCGATGGCCGCTGAGTGCCAGCACTTTGTGGCACTGGGTTATCGACTTCAAGACCTCGTTTTGTGTGATACGTTGCCATATACCTATCACATGATGGCGGTCGCACGTTTGGTACGTCCTCGATAACTTGGTCTGACGTTTGCGTGGGCTGGTCTGGGCCGGCCCGCAACGAACTTGGGGCTCGCTTCGCAACCTGGGTTTGGACTGGGGTTGGGGAAGCTGCTTGTTGTTTTTGATGGAACCCTGTTGGTTTTTCTGGCGTTGACCAGATCTTTTTGAGCCAGGGTATTTTGTTCCATCGCGTTCCGAACTTTGCGGGGGCAGGCGTTGCGAAGATAAAAAATGCGTTGATCCAAAATAATTTAGGAAAAAATCGAAAAATTGGGCCTTTATATTAGGCGAAAACCATCCCCTGTTTGAGATGATAGCGAACAGCGTATGCGCTTCAATGCTGTGTCCATCAAGCAATTCCCAGTTGAATGGGGCGGGACGGTTTTGTTTTTGCGGCATGGCTATGGGCCAATTCATGGTGAGTTGGCGAGCCGATGGATCTCAGCTTTATGGAGGAACAAGAGATGAACGCAAAGCAGAAAAGCCTGTTTGAGGCGGATTATCAGAGAATCGTTGCTATTATTAGATTTCATGCAGCGCATATCGCTGGACGGTACGCAAAGGTCGTTGATTACAACGAGATGTTTGCTGAGTTGGAGGATTACGGCTCTTATTGTGCTGTTGTAGAAATGGGTAACTTCGACGCCACGCGTTCAGACTCTCCGGCGAGTTTTATGTGGTATCGCATGAAATCTCGTTTACCTCGGCACGCCAAGGCATACTATGAACGCAAGACTTTGGAAGGCACGGCTCTGATCGAACAGGATGGTGTGATGGATCAATATCTGGAAGACTGGAAAGACGATCTGGTGTGTGATCCGTGGAAGCATTCGCCAGACATGGTTTTGGAATGCGCAGAGCGACAGGCTGCGTTTCAGGCTTTTGTGAATGAACATAAGATGTCGGTTGAAGCGTTATTGCGTCCGAAGGACTCGGCTCGAATGACCGGTGCGGAGCGAAAGCGACGTCAGCGGCTTCGTGAAAAGCTGGTGCCGTTGGTGAAGCGTTTTTCAAACACTGGCGAATTGTCGATCTCGCGTGGTGCGAACGGTTGATCGAAGCATAACGGCTTGTGACCAGCTTGGTTGAACACGACCGTGAAGTGATCGGGCTCGTCCATGAAGTGGGCCGTGCATCCGGCGTATTGGCGGAGCCAATAGCCGGTGCCTATCCGGCGTATTGGCGAAGCCAAAAGCCGGTATCCATCCGGCGTATTGGCGGAGCCAATAGCCGGTGGTTCCCCTTTAGAAATAATTTAGGTGCTGATGGTTGCAGTTTCGTTGAAGATGACAATTCGTTACAGGTTTTGCGTTTAATCTTGAACCGTTTGAGAGAAAATTTGATGGAAAATTCCGTATTTGGTATGTTCAGTGCTATTAGTACTAAAATTTATGGTGTCCTTGGACGTTCAAGAGGTCAAGATGAAAAAACATACAGGCTATATCGCCAGCATAATGATAGTTCTGATTTCAGGCGGATGCAGTAAGACGTGTTTGGATGAAGGCACGTGTGAGTGCATCTCACGATTTGATTGCGCTGAAAACCAGCTGTGCATCGATCGTGTCTGTGTTGAAAAAGATACCAGCGAATGGATATTACCGACGCGTTCGTTTGGTGAGGCGTGTCTTGGAAGCAACGAATGCGCAGACGGGTACTGTTTGCCGTTGGGACCGAATAATGGCGGCGTTTGCACGCGGGTCTGTGACGAAGAGAAGGCGTGCGATAAAGGCTGGGCGTGCAAGACTTGGACGCATGCGGATGAAGTGAAGACGGATGGGTCAGTACGGGTTTGCGTTCAGGACGTGGGATCGACGATCTGTATGAGTTGCACGATCGATGGTCACTGCAATGCGACGGGCGATTTGTGCGTTGAAGGCGTGGATGGCTCATTTTGCGCGCGTGACTGTGCGGATGGAGAATGTCCGAAAGGGTATGCGTGTGAAGACGTGGTTCGCGACGATGTGACGTATCGTCAGTGCATTCCTCAAGGCAATTCGTGTGAATGCGGACCGGCGACGGATGGCATGGGCGTGGCGTGCGCCAAGAGCAATGAATTTGGCACGTGTTCGGGCTGGTCGTTTTGTGGCGTTGAAAATGGTCGATTTGCGCAGAGTGAGTGCAACGCTGAAGAACCGTCGGCGGAAGTCTGTGATGGCATCGATAACGATTGCGACGGCTTGGTGGATAATCTTGACCCGAGTCTGATGCCTGAGGCGAGTATGGCATCGTCGGATTTTCCGATCTGTCGCATGGGTGGATGCTTTGGAAAGTGGGCGTGCCGAGAACAGGAAGACGGCGGTGCTGCCTGGGTCTGCGATGCCGGTGACCCCGAAAAAGAACTTTGTAACGGTCAGGATGATAACTGCGATGGTCGCGTTGACGAGCCTTTTACGGATGAGAATGGCCATTATGTGAATGTTGCCAACTGCGGAGCCTGTGGTGCTGACTGCTCTTCGATGGTCGCGCATTTGGCAACCGATGCGGATGGCAGCGTTTTGAAAGATGCCGTGACTTGTGAATGGCGCGTTGGTGATACGGGAGAAGGGGCTGCGAAGTGCGTTCCGCTCAAGTGTGAACCTGGATTTTATCCGTATCCGCACGAAGCGCCAGTCACGTGTGTCAAGCTTGAGTCGCCAGCCTGTCAGGCGTGTTCGACCGACGAGGATTGTCGCGTATATAGTGATCGTTGTACGGATCTGCCCAATGATTACGGCAAGTTCTGTTTGCAAAGCTGCGATCCGGCTTCGCCATACGAGTGTCAGGGACAAGTGGGCACTCAGGATTGCTGTCCGAATGGCTATACGTGTCAGATCCTTGGCAAGGAGTTGTCGTGCATGCCAGCCGGTGATACGTGTACGTGCGATGCACCGAAATTGGGCATGGAACGCAACTGCGTGGCCGAAACCGAGAAGGATGTGTGCCAGGGCCGTCAGACCTGCGAGGCAATCGGTTCGAATGCGTATGCGTGGAGTCGTTGCGACGCGGCCTCATTGAATGAAGAAGTCTGTGACGGGCAGGACAATGACTGTGATGGTGATATCGACGAAGATTTTCGCGATGAACAAGGTCGCTACAACCACGATATGCACTGTGGGGCTTGCAATGAGGACTGCGCTAGCCGCTGGAAAGCCGCGGAATTGCACGCATCTGGTGCCTGTTTGTTGAGTGGTGGGGATTATGTCTGCCAGTTCACGGGGTGTCATCAGGAACAAGTCATTGTGGGCAAGGCGTGTACGAGTGACGCCGCCTGTGGTGCCGACGAAAAGTGTGATTTTCAGCATTATTACTGTGTGAAGCGTGACGGCGAAATGCAGGGAAAAGCGTGTCACGCGGATGCTGACTGTTCGTCACTCGGACGTGGCTATCTTTGCTCGGACGGCGTGTGCAAGATGACGATCCAGTTCCACGATGTGAATGGCATTGAGGCCGATGGTTGCGAATGCGGTGAAGCTCTCGATGCGGGGCCTGATACGCCTGAGATCTTTAGCGAATATCCGGACGAAGAAGCCCACTACGCCGATCGCGACTGCGATGGCATCGATGGCGTCGCCGCGACGTCGCTGTTCGTCAACGCGTCGTCGACGTCGTCCCAAAGCCTGGGCACGCGTGAGGCGCCGTTTAAGACGATCAGCGAAGCGGTCAATGCTTACAAAGTTGGTGTGCATTCAGCCATTCTCGTTGCGGTGGGCACCTATCGTGAACAGGTTGTGGTCAAATCTGGCGTTCAGCTTTATGGTGGGTATTCGCCAGACTTTAGTGTTCACAACATCGTGCTTTACCCGACGCAGATCGCCGCGCCTTATGATGCAGAGGGAAAAATGCGAGGCAGTGTTTATGTGGCCTCTGCCTCGTTAACGACGATCATTGCTGGGTTTACGATCTATGGCGTCATTCAGGGCACGAGTTCGTATGGCATCGATATCGAAAAAGCGACTTCGAAATTGATTTTGGTGAATAACGAAGTTTTTGCGGGGAATGCCCTTAAAGGCGCGAACGGCAGCCCAGGTGAAAGCGGCCGCTCCGGTGGAGACGGTGCCAATGGTCTAAATGCATTTGAATGTAAGAGCCCGACCTGTGATGGGATCACATCAGCCGGTGGCGTGGGCGGCAAAAATAACACATGTCGCAATGCCGACGGTAATATCGGTGTTTCGGCCCAAGGCGGTTTTTCGTATGGTGGTCAGACGAGTACGAACGTGAAAAACGGCGCTTCTGGTGTGAGTAGCACTTATAGCCACAGCTATCCAGATCAATATGACTACTGCAAATACGACTGTACAGTGGGTGGCGGCAATGCCAATGGCAGCAATGGGGCCAATGGTGAGGATGGCGATCCCGGGGATGGTGGCCGTGGATGTTTTAGTCCCTGGGGAAATGTGTCTTACGACTTGTGGGTCGGAGGCCAGGGAGGAGCAGGCCAATCTGGCGAAATTGGTGAAGGCGGCGGTGGCGGCGGCGCCGGTGGTGGTGCCGTTAACGAAAATGCCGGTTCGGGGTGTTATTATGGCAAGCCGTATGGCGATGTTGGCGGTAGTGGCGGCGGCGGCGGCGCTGGTGGCTGTGGCGGCAATGGTGGAACCGGTGGGGACACCGGTGGTGGTGCTTTTGGCATCTGGATTCAGTCAACGGAAAGTTCGCCACGCATTTATGCCAACCGCATTCACCTCGGTAAAGGCGGCGACGGCGGCGCCGGTGGTGACGGCGGTGCTGGCGGGTTAGGTGGCCGTGGTGGTCGCGGTGGTGCGGCAACACCCATTGCCTGGTGCGCTGGTGACGGCGGTCCTGGCGGCTTGGGCGGTGTCGGTGGTTCCGGCGGCGGCGGCGGCGGCGGTTGCGGCGGTGTCTCGTTCGGTATCGCTGGTGTAGGGATTGACAAGTCATATATGGCTTCACAAAACCAATTCTTCTATCCGAATGGCAACTTGAAGGACGCCATCGGCAAAGGTGGCAAAGGTGGACATTCGCCTTCCGGTAACCCGAGATCCGAAGGTGAAGATGGCGTTGAAGGTGTCGCAGCGGATGTCAATGCCTTTACGAGAGGGTAACCGTGAACTCTAAAATACATGTTTTCATTCTCTGCCTGGTCTGTGTCGGCATGCAGGCATGCGACTTTGCTGCTTCGCTTTCCGGCCCTGAAACGGATTACCAGTTTCGTCAGTTCGGCGAACGGTGCGAGCGGCACGTCGAGTGCGAAAGCACCTATTGCTTGGACGATGACATGGGCGCGTTTTGCTCCAAACCATGTGATGAAGGGTGCCCTGAGGATTGGACGTGCGAAGAAACGCCTAATCCACATGGTGAAGGTTCGATCGCGCTTTGTGCCAAGCCACGCAGCCTGCTCTGCATGGCATGTTCGAACGACGAGTTTTGTGGACTGAACGGCTCAAATCTGTGTGTTTCGCTTGACGATGGCCAATTCTGTGCTCAGGACTGCACCTATGCTTCATGTCCTGAAGGCTATTCGTGCGAAAATGTGCCACGCGCCAACGGCGAGTTGGCCCGTCAGTGCATTCCTGTGTTGAATGCCTGTTCGTGTTCGGCTGCGAATGAAGGACAGGTGCGTGGTTGCTTTGTCGAGAATGAGTTTGGTTCTTGTCCAGGGTACGAAACCTGTTCGAACAAAAAATGGGGCGTTTGCGATGCCAAGACGCCTGCCGCTGAGACGTGTAACGGCGTGGATGATGACTGCAACGGGTTTGTCGATGAGGAGACCGACGGCGAAGATTGCTTTGTCACTAACGAATTCGGAGCGTGCCCTGGCAAAACCTTGTGCGGCGGCGAAGCCGGGCTGATCTGTACCGGTCAGGTGCCAATGGCTGAACTCTGCAACGGCTTGGACGACGACTGCGACGGGCTCGTCGACGAGGATTTCAAGACGGACGAGTTGTATTTGCAAAAAGAAAACTGCGGTGCCTGCGGCAATCACTGCGATCTGGTGCTGCAACACTCGACGTCGACCGAATGTATCGCGTCGAATGGCTTTGCACAGTGCCGCGCCAAGGCCTGCGAACCCGGTTTCTTTGTCTACCTCGATGGCGCGGTCTGTATGGCGTTGCCTGACAACCTGTGTTCCATGTGTTCACAGGACTCTGACTGCATTGGGCCAAACAGTAAGTGTATCGTGACGCCGACCGAATCGTTCTGTGGACGCGATTGCAGCGCTGAATCGGCGTATGGGCCGAGTTGCCCAGCCGGGTTTTCGTGCCGCGATGTTCAGGGCGCCAAACAGTGTTACCCCGATTCCAACACGTGTATGTGCAATGTCGAAAACGTGGGCAGTGCGCGCTCGTGCCACGTCGATACTTGCGTGGGGTTCGAGTGGTGTGCCAGTCAGGCGTCGGGCTTCGAATGGACGTCGTGCAAGATCGATGCGTATAACTTCGAAGTATGCGACGGCATGGACAATAACTGTGACGGACAGATCGACGAAGGCATGTTGAACCCCGTTACGGGACTTTATGACAGCATTCAACATTGTGGTTACTGCTTTAACGACTGTACGGATTATTACAAACCCGAGATCCATCACGTCAACGGTGTCTGCATCGTCCAAGATGGTGCCGCGTCGTGCGGTATGGGCGCCTGTTTGACCGAAAACGAGGGTGGTCAGGCGTACGAGTGGGTGAACGCCGATAAAGACGTCGAAAACGGTTGCGAATGTCGTCGTATCGCCGGTAACTTGACACAGGATGAACCGAACATTGTTGAGGAATATGGTCCTGGCGGCAATTTTGTGGACGAGAACTGCGACGGCATCGATGGCGTGAAAGCCAATGCGATCTTTGTGCGTAAAACCGCTGAGGATGGCGGCGACGGGTCTTTCGATAAGCCGTTCAACACGATCGGTGCAGCTGTCAAAGCCTGGGGAAAATCAGGTGCTTCGTACATTCTGGTGACGGAAGGCACTTATGAAGAAGACTTGAACCTGCCGGATGGCTTGGTCATGCATGGTGGCTATAGCGTCAACTTTTCGTCGCGTGACCTGGTGCGTTATGCCAGCGTGATTCAAGGCGTCGGCGCTGGTGCAACGGTTCGTGTGGTCAATGCAAAGCAGATGCTTGTCGAAGGCTTTGTGATCCGCGGTGCAGACCGTTCGAGTGAACAGACTGGTGCGGCTTCGATCGCGGTCTGGCTCCAGAATTGTGGCTCAGACGTTCAATTTGTTTCGAATAACATCGAAGCTGGAACGGGCGCGTCGGGTGTCTCTGGCGCCGCTGGCAGTGCCGGTCATGGCCGCACGAACGACGCGAGACTGGATGGCCAGGCTGGTCTGGACTCCCTTCGCGAGGAGGGGCCCTGTGTGAATGCGCGTCAAGCCGGTGGTGCTGCTGGCAGCAACGCCTCATGCCCGTCGGCCAATGCGACGGCCGGCGGTAGCGTCGTCTGTCCAAAATTTGATATGGGGTCCTACAAGGGGGGACAGGCTGAATATTCGTCGACGACACTTAACCGCGGTTTGGGCGGTTACGACGAGTCGTTTGACGATAAGTCTGGCCTGGATTGTACGCACGCGACAGAAACCGGTTTTCCGACGTCCATTCTGACGAACAATGGTCAGGATGGCATGCGCGGTGAGAGCGGCAAAGGTGGGTTCGGTGGTGCCGGTGGATCGGCGCTCTACGGTTCGTTCAAGAATGGCACGTGGGTCGCGGTGAACGACAGCCAGGCTGGGGCGACGGGAGAGCCCGGTGAGGCCGGTGGTGGCGGCGGCGCCAGTGGTGGCGTGGCCTATTACCACTATTACTCAGTTGATTGTCCGTTGTACGAACTTGGTGCGACAGGCGGCGGCGGCGGCGCCGGTGGCTGCGGTGGCAGCGGTGGCGGAGCAGGCACCTCTGGCGGTGCCAGTTTCGCGCTCGTTTTGACCTCGACCTATGCTTACGGCGCTCGCCCAACATTGAAAGGCAATGTCCTGACGCGTGGACAGGGTGGCGTCGGTGGCTCCGGCGGCATTGGCGGCGAAGGCGGCATCGGCGGACTCGGTGGTGAAGGCGGCATCGGTGGCTATTGGATCAGCGTCAAAGCTGGTCGCGGCGGCGCCGGTGGGCAAGGCGGACGCGGCGGCGGTGGCGGCGGCGGCGCCGGAGGCCCTTCCTTCGACATCTTCTCCTATAACATCTCGGTCAATTCTCTTCTCTCTGTCAATACTTTCACACTCGCTGCCGAGGTCGCGACGGGCGGCGCCGGCGGCGCCGGGGGCATCGGGTCCGATATCGGACAAGGGAGTCAGGGCGTGCAGGGCGCTTCCGGAACGATACTCAGTTTCTCGCTCTGTAATGCTGGAAAATGCGCGGCAGGCTACGCCTGTAATGCAGATAACATTTGTTTGCCAAAATAATTGGCTATCACAAATTAGGCCAGTAGAAACGTGCGATCGCAGCTGGTTGATACGTGTCGTGAATATGAAAAATGCGGCGCGTATTGACCGAGGATAGAGACGTGTCGTGACACGTCTCATCCGAGGGAGAAGCGACGCGGGCGCGGCGTATGAAATAGCCGCGCCTAAAA
>JAZUKH010000153.1:0-23127 GCA_045643185.1 Myxococcota bacterium
AAAAAACGGCGGCAATTGGCAAAGCCAATACCCGCCGTGCGAAGCCGTATTGCCACAGGCAATAGGCGGCGCCACCATAAAAAGATGCGTTAAAATTCAGGCAGTTTCGTTTTCGAGAGAATGTGTGGTGTAAAGTCCTTATTGTTTTGAGTACACCAGTCTGGAGAAAATATATAATTATATAATAGTTATTAGATGTATCTTAGTTACAAGTATTCGTGGTTTCGTCATAAATTTCACCCGTTCCGCAAGTGGCTTTAGGGACACACACACCGGATGCATTCAGGAAACCGCTGCAAGTACAGGAATTTGTCGTGCCTGTCCAAAGATTGTCGGTATCGCAGGCACAGGTGCGTGATGTTGAATTATAAGTTTCGTTCTTTTCACATTCGAGTGCACCTGGATCAAAATACATCCATAAAACGGGACGAACAGATAGGTTTGAAGTGTTGACCTTGCTGCCAACTAAGTCGACGGAACCAGTGTAGGTGATAGATGCAACATAGTTTTGGTAAATTCCTGGAGTCCTGCCCCAATAATAAGTGTAATTATTTTGTACACTGGCACCCTTAGCTTGAGCGTATGGCGTAGCAGCAGCCTTACTTTTTGGATTTTGGCTAAACTCTTTATCTTTTACTTCGACGGCGCTGAGCAGGTAGATTTTGTCTTTAGTCGCGTTGCCGGAATCATTATTCGGATAATTTGTGTTTTTATCGGCAGAAACAACTGATTCGGCGATTTGAGTCTGTTCAGTTGTTGAGAATGCAATGTCCAGGAAGTTATCTTCACTTTTGCTGAAGTCTTTTTCATTAAAGTTGGATGATGCGTTATAGCCGTTCAGCCACGAACGAATCGTGCTCTTTTCCCAGGTAATGTCGATATCCGTTTCGTTGTATGGCTTTACGTCGAGTGCTTTTTCGCTAATGACGAATACTTTGCCTTTTGTAGCATCAATTTTCAGTACGAGCCAATCGATGGGTTCTTTGCCATTGGTTGTGATGTTATCCTGTTCGTAGTGACCAAAGGGGAATGTGTCGCCAAATTTATGACAGGTGTTCATGGCTGCGTAATAGAATTCTTCAGCTGCACACGTGGTGATTTCATCACATTCATTTGTGGCCGCATTATAGAATTCTTCTACAAAGCCATATATGGAGATATGGCAGTCGAAAAACATCTACATTATAGCCAACGCGTATTTGCAATACAAATAGCGCTGTCTGCGAGCCGTATTCGTAGCGTGAATAGGCGAGTGCATTTTCAAAATCTGAAAATGATTTGTTTTGTTGTTTTGGGTGCTCGTCACGGCAAAGCTCTCAAAGGTCTTCTAGAGAGATATTTTAAATAATTTTATATAAGGTTGCGGTTGCTATGGCGTTCGCCATACGCAACTCGCGCTCCGGCTATCGGCTTGAGCCGACACGCCTTCGCAACGCCCGCTATCGCAGTACGATACGCGGGCTGTTTAATATAAAGTGTCAGGCTTAATGAAGTTGTACCCTAAGTCGAATCGTCCTTGATTTGGGGTACACTTTATTTACCTGGTTGCGTCGTGACTGCTTGTGCAGTTTCATATCGTGATTTTATGGCAGCTAAATGTTCGGTTGCTTTTTTAACATATTCATTGTTGATACTAAATTCAGATCCTTGAGTTATCGAATTATAATAAAATTGAGCTGCCTTATTATCGAATTGAGCTGCATAATTGAACACTAATTGACGATATTGTGGGATACTTTCTGGAGAAAGTTCCGGGGGAATTGGAGCCGATTGCATAAACTCGGAGATTTTTTCGAAGGCAGAACCTAATTTGAAAGAACAGGCAACCTTGAGTTCTGGATCGCTTGTCCGACTAATAATGTCGGTATATGCTGGGACAAATTTTTGTACCATGTCGCCTGCGGTCGCTATGTAATTTTCCATATCTTTATTTATATCGTCGGAGAAGCTGTCAGTCTCTAAATATGCATTAAACATATCCAGCGCCTCATTGGCTTTGTCATAGCAATCGGCAATGGCATCTTCCATTTCAGAAGGATCGGCATTTGTCGGAAAATCACACATGACGACTTCAGTCGGAAGGGCCGGCATGAGATTAACAAATTCTGTGTCACCCATGCTAAGATGAACAGGCTTGGATTTATATTTTTTCCTCTTTTCGTTTTTAGAATCTTTTGCTTCACCTTCGAATGTGTAGGTACCGGGTTTGAGATTTTCCACGGAGAAAGAGTCCGAGGTTGTTTTAAACCAACCTTTGATCTCATTCTGACCGTCGTCAGAATCGTATGTGTATTGATACTTCCCTTCCACAAAAGGTGTATCAGAAGGCGATAGGTTGAACTTGACATTCAGTTTTCCGTAAGGCTTGAGCGTCAATGTGACGGCATTTCCACTCATGACACGCATAGAAGTGGAGGTTTCGCCGTCTGCTGAGACCGCCGTGAATAAATAAGGGCCAGCGGTCAGTTCTGGCATGTCATAAGTTCCGTTCTTCAGTTCTTTTTGATAAACAAGGCGATCTGACTCAATATCCGTGATCGAGACCGTTGAAAGAATGGGTTCTCGGCCCGTTATGTTATTCACTGTCAGTGAAATGCCTTCGATCGGTGTCAGATAGATATCGTATTTTAGCTCTGTTTTACTGCCAGTTGTGAGGTTGATATCGTTAATTTTGTAATTATCGGAAGATGTCTTTACGCGTATTTCACTCGCGAGGAACGCAGGAAACTGATAGGCACCAAGTTCGTCAGCCTGGGTTTCAAAAATGACTTCGTCGTCTCTAATGAGTTCAACCTTGGCATTTGGTAGTGGTTCTCTCGTTCTTATATCGTAAATGCCGCCAAAGAGTGTGAGTCCATGACTTAAGGGAATGTCGCCTAAATCTTCAGTTTTTCCAGGTTCAAGCACAATATCGGAAAGCGTCAAATCAGGAAAGCCGTCGGCGGAAATTACGAGCTTCGACGTCCCGGCATAAGCCATATCAAATATGAAATCGCCGTTGTCGTTGGTTGTTAGCGATTTGAAGTCGTAATTTTCTGCTCCGGAAGCATCGATTTGATAAGTAAGTTTAATATTTGCTGCGATCCCCGAGTCTTCGTAAGTGACTCGGCCGATCATTCTACTTTCTGGCCAGAGCTCTATATCTTGTACGACATCATTGACATTATTCTGTGTGTCCAAGGATACCAGGTGAGAAATATCATTTTTTCCGCGAGGAACGTAGCCGGTTAAAGACGCTGTGAGATCGTATGAATCAACCTCATCAACGTTGATATCAAATTGGTAGTTTCCGTCGTCATCACAAGTGATTGTTTGGGTATTCTGGTGGGATGACGCCAGTGAGACCGTAGCGGTCAATGATTTGTGACTGACACCATCCGTAACACGTCCGTTGATCGAAAAGATTGATGTTTCTGTGGAATCCGCTGATAGATCTTGTTCGCTTTCTTCAACGAGCGTACTTTGTGTGTCTGTTCCTGATGAGATCATGAAATACGCAGCTGCAGCGATAATGGCAATACAAATAATGAGTACTGGATATTTGGCTTTCATTTGAACCTCTAAGTCATGCGCGAACAAAGACGCAGGTGGCGATCAGCTTTTTACCGATTGGACGACGTTAAGCGGTGTTGCGCTGGTGACACGCAGTTTGTCGCCGCAGCCGAGTTCGGTGTGCCACAGATCGCCATCGCCGAAGGCGAGTGAGTGGCTGGTAATCACGAATTCTGGGGAGTCGTCGGGCAAAAACACGTGTTCTAGGGTAGGATTCGTGACGTCCGCAAAACAGAATTCGCGCACGCGATACATAAAATGTGGATCATCATTTGGCAACGGATGGGCGCCAGCCGCACGAGCGGCTGCGTGTGAGCCGACGGCTGTTGCGATCCAAATGCCTGATGAGCAGTGGCACTCAGTTTGGCCGTTGAGATGAATGGCATAGCGTGATGCTCGCGCCGGGCACGGGTGGGCAAGTAAAATGTCGTTATAGGCAGGTGCACCAATGGGTTGGTCGTTCACCAACAGCTGAAGACGTGGTCGCACGACCACGTGGCATGCTCCAGTACGGAGCTTTTCGACGAGTGTTTTTGCATTCGCGGCGTCGTCGGTACACAGGTAGCCGACGCTATCGTCGGAGAGGCGCAGGCTTAACAGTGGCGTCGTCGTGACCTGGTGCGCGACGGCGAGCGTCGTGCCGTCGCCGCCGGCGACGATGACGAGCGACGAACGCGATGCCAGGTCTGGGGTAAAGTCGTCACGACCAACGCGTTCCACCGACCAGTGCGCCGAAAGCGCTTGGTACAAAGCCTCTATGCGTGTTTGCAGGTAGGGATGACGCGCCAACGACTGGGCTGGATAGACCAGGGTTAGGCGAGATTCTGGAGTAAGCTGCATAAAAGGTCCTAAATTCGGTGGAAAACGCGCAAATTAGTTTTCAAGCGTGTTGAGCGAATTGTAAACATAGGTCTCGCAGTCAGCCGTGTTGCCGGATGCAAAGCCCTGTTTGAACCATTTTTGACGCATTTTGGCCGAACCATGGCTGAACGTGTCACGACGTGTGTTGCCGAGCGTATCGTCGCCAACCGAGTTGGCAGCTTTGAACGCTTCCATGAAGTCCGTGGATTCGAGCGATTTGAACGTCGAGTTTTCGACGTTGCCCCAAACCCCGGCGTAGCAGTCGGCCTGCAATTCGATCTGGACCGAAACGAGGTTGGATTCCGCCGTTTTGCCCTGCTTTTTGAGCGTCTGTTCCTTGGTCTGATATTTGGCCAGGTCGCCCAGCAAATACTGAATGTGGTGCCCCACTTCGTGTGCAATGACGTACGCAAAGGCAAAGTCACCATCGGCACCGAGTGTGCGCTTCATCGTCGTCAAAAACGCCAGATCAAGATACACAGTCTGGTCGACCGGGCAATAGAACGGACCGCTACTCGCCGTGGCGTTGCCGCATCCCGACGTCGTTTGGTCTGAAAATACCGTCATTTTCGGAGCTTTGTAAGTCTTGCCGGCTTTTTTGAAGATCGTCGTCCACACGTCTTCCGTACTGGCTAAGACCTGCGAGGTAAAGGTGAACAATTCGTCTTCGTTCGCAAAATCCTTGCTGTTCTTATAGAACTCCGGATTTTTCTCGTTCGTGCTCGTGGTCGTTGTGGTGGTCGTCTGCGTCGTGCCACCGCCGGAGAGTTTTGAAACCATGGCGGGATCAACGTTTCCGCCACTTACAAAGAAGTAGATGAGCACAGCTACGATGCCGAGTCCGCCGACGCCACCGGCGGCTTTGGTCGTGGTGCTTATGCGTCGCTGGTCGTTGACGTTGGAACTGGTACGGCGATTGGTCATTTTCATGGTAATGATGACTCCAGATAGGATCGGGTTGAATAAACAGTTTTAGCGAATTGACTGGGTGTTTGGCCCTGCCAGGCGAAGGGGTAGCGGCGTATTTCCGAAGGAAATAGCCGCGTAGGGGGAGACTTCCCCCTCCCATCAAGAATTGACGAGTTGGGCGATGATCGGGGCGATGTCTTTGATGACGACGTTTGTGGTGTTGATGCAGTAGTCGTAGTTGAGCCGATCTCCCCAGGCTTGGCCGGTGTAATCGCTGTAAAAGCGCGCACGGTCTTTGTCGATGCGCAGGATGTGTTTTCGGATCTCTTTTTCGGTGAGGTCTTCGGCGGATTTGTTTCGCTCGATGCAGCGTTTGACGCGGCTTTCGATGTCGGCATAGACGAATAGGCGTCTCGGATTCATGTCTCGCAGGATGTAGTTTGCGCAGCGGCCGACGATGACGCACGAGGATCTGTTGGCCAGATCTCGGATGATGTCGCTTTGCGCGCCGTAGATCGACTGCATTTGCTGGATGTGGTAGTCGGCGGTCAACATGAAGGTCTGGCCGATGGTGATCGGGAAGAGCTGTGGGTGTTTGCCGTCCATGATCTGTTGAACATATTCTTCAGACATGGAGGTGTGTTTTGCAATTTCGGCGAGGATTTCCTTGTCGTAGTAATCGATCTGTAGAGCTTCGGCGATGCGGCGGCCCAGTTCACGTCCACCACTACCGAATTCACGTCCAATCGTAATAACTTTGTTCATGATCTGACTCCTGAAGACAGGGAAATAACTCAAATGGCGACGCCATTGTGGAAGAAGTCGTGTGGAAAGGGATTTTAGGCGTTTTGACGAGATTTCACACCGATTATTTTTTCAAAAAAGTTACAACGCAGTCGGGGGCAACTCTTTTTTGTTTGGTGTTCATTTTTGAAAACATTTTTTGAGCAGGCCTAGGCCTGCGGCATGCAGGGGCAGTCGCTAACTTGCCTTCGGCTTTGCTAAGGCTGAGAATTTTGTATTTTTGACCAGACAATCAAAGACTTGGCTGAATAGTAACTCAAAAAAACTGTTTTGGGTGTTTAGAAAACGACGGGTTTTTTGTACTTCATGGCGTTTGAAATATCGCGACCGTACCGAATGGCTTGAATTTCGGCGGCGATAGCGACGGCGATCTCGTCGGGGGATTGTCCACCGGGGGCGAGTCCGATGGGGGCATTGACTTTTTCGAGGGCTTCACGGGGTGTGCCGTTTTGGACGAGTTCGGTGAAAACACGCGAGAGTTTTTTGGCGCTTCCGATCAGTCCGATGTATTTGGCGTTGAGTTCGGGTTGTTCGAGCAGACCTGTGAGGCAGTCGAGGTCGCCTTCGTGACCGTGAGTGACGATGACGAACCATGCGTCCTTTGGGAAGTCGAGGCATTTGACGTCGGTGTAGGCGCTGACCTGCATGGTTTCATTGGCGAGTGGGTGTCGAGTGAAGTTTGCGTAATCGGCGCGATTGTCGATGACGGTGACGCTGAAACCGGTTTTTGCCATGATCTCGGTGAGTGCGTGCCCGATGTGTCCGCCGCCAAAGATGTAGAGCAGCGGTGCGGGTTGGAAGGTTTCGATGAGGAGGTCTGCGTGACCGCCGCATGCCATGCCGTTGCCGCCCTGTGCTTCGTCGGTGAGGTCGACCGAGACGGTTTGTACGGCGATGCGTCGTGCGATGGCTTCGCGCGCCATTTTTTGAGCATCGAACTCGAGTTTTCCGCCGCCCAGGCTGCCCCAAGCGTTGTCGGCCGTGACGGCCATTTTGAAGGCGGTTCGGCCGGGTGAGCTTTCGGTGGCGTGAATGATGGTGACCACAGCAAACGGGCACCCCGTTTGTTCAAGTTCAGCTATTTTTTGAAAGATCGACATGTTGGATGGCTCAATTTGGGGAGGTAAGGGAGGCTTGGCGTGGGTCAATGGGACGTTGCTTTTTAACCTCGTCTTCCT
Source organism: Myxococcota bacterium (assembly GCA_045643185.1). GTDB lineage: Bacteria > Myxococcota_A > Bradymonadia > UBA4248 > UBA4248 > RGIG464. Next base: position 7,305 of record JAZUKH010000153.1, read on the forward strand.
TGCTTAGTGAGGGGCGTATGGGCATGCACGATGTCTGGCATGCTCGCTGCGTTTTGCCCTGATTTGTTTTGTGGCAAGGGGGTTATTCGCTGACTTCCTGAACGAAGTCTTCTGCGGTTCGGCCGAGTCGGGCGAGGACGCGTTCAAAGCAGTGTTCGGCGGGGGTCATTTCGGCGAGGTCGAGCGTGTATAGTTCGTCGTCTTTTTCGACGCGGTATGGGATATTTTGTGCGTTACATTGCCAGACTTCGACGATCTGATTGAAGATGACGATCGCTAGCGGCATGTGCCACGTTTGGACGATCGCAGCGTAGATGGAACGCAGGGATTCGAGCGTGTCGTAGTTTAGGTCGTTCCAGTAGTTGACGAGCATGGGCAAGCTCTCGGACGGTGCTTTGTTGAGCGTGTCGAGGACTTTGTGGGCGATCATTTCGGGGATACAGACCTGTTCACCGTTGAGTGGGATGAGTTGAATGAGGTTTTCTCCGATCCTCAGTCGTTCCGAGGTTCTGGAGCTGGAGAGCTCACTTCGTTGAAGGGCCGTGGCGACTTCGAGGTTTTGCGAGCGGCTTGCGAGTTCCAGGTCAGCGCCATCGTTGACTTCACCGAGTTTGAGGGCGTGGTCGCACAGCAGGAGTGTGCGTGGTGCCGGCGGATACCAGACGGGGGCCTGTTTGTGTCGATAAGTCGATGAGATCTTGAAATCCTGATCAGCGAGTAAACGCAGTCGTCGTGATTCAGTGTCGATGATCGAGATCTTTTCGTTTTCGAGTTCGGCGACCCATGCGTGCGCGAGGCATCCCCAAGCTTCGGAATTTGGTGCATCCGTTTGTTCGATAGCGCGGACGATGACGTTAACGCCAAGTTTTGCTGCGTGACGGGCTGCATTGATATTGTTGGCCATGTTCGGCGCTACGATCAGGCATTTCCACGACTTGATCTGGCACTCGGCGTAGGGTGCGTCATCGTGAATGAGCGTCAGTTGAGCGTCTTTGGCGCCGGATCTAGCAAAGACGTAGCCGGAGGCGTCCGCGAGTTTTGCGATGAGGTAGCGTTGTGCCGCCGTCTGTTTGAGGACTTCGAGGAGTTCGTTTGTCTGTTCGATCTCGACAGCGTGTGTGAGGATGGTGAGGGCATTTTCTGGGGCACGTTCGATGGCTTCCAGGAAGGCATTTTTTGCCGATGTGTTGATGGCCAGAGCCCGTATTTGCAGTTCACCCCGGACGGGTTGTTGTGGCAGGCGCCACGTGGTTTGAGGCTGGCTGATCGTGTGTCGGATCGTGATCTCGGGATTATCGGTGCGTTCCTCGGTTGGCTGGGCATCCGTTTTGAGGATCGCTTCGAGCAGATGCGCGCGTTCTGTGGCGTCCATAGCCATGACGAGCTCGATGCATGTGTTCAGGATCTGATGTTGTGGCTGCGCCGAAAGGACGTTGGTGAGGAATTGTCGTTTGATGTCGTCGACCTGGTCATAACGGCAGAAGAGCGCGTCGTCCATGACGATCGTGGCCACGTCAAAGACGCCGTCAGCGAGTGCCTGCTGCAGACATGCGTCTTGAAAGAGGAAGCTTTCTTTTGCTGAGGCATCTGAAAAGATCGTTTCGAGCGCATTGTTTCGTGAGACGGTTTCGGTGAGGATCGTTCGTACGAGCGCAAAGTCGGGTTGTTTTCCCTGAGCCCAAATGGCTTCGAGCATTTTTTTTGAAAAGCTTTCGAAGGCTTCAGGCGCATGTTGCATGAGCCAAATTCCGGCCCGTAATGCATGACCACTGTGAAGCGTTTCCGATTTCCAGACGAATGGGAGTTTATTTTTTGCGGCGAATCGCATGGCGTCCTGTTGGAGCCAAGTACGCTCGGCATTTGTCTGTGGCGCAGCCGCGCCACTGAGGGCGCGCAGGGAGTAGGCATCGACCGCGATCCATTGCACGTGGCCGGGCAGTTCGCCTAGTGCGTTCAAAGTTTTTAACATGAGGTAAGAACGGTAATCGGAATAGTCAAAGTAAAATCGTATCTTCATGTGAGCCTCCAAGGCTTCAATACTAACAGAAAAGCGTAAAAACATTAAGCAGTCATTGAAGATTTGAAAAAAAGGTAAAAAAGACGAAAAAAAAACTTGCGTAAAGCCAGAAGTCCGCGTATAAGCGCCGCCGTTCCGAACGAACGGTACGTTTGAACGGAGCACCGACATAGGTTTTGTGGGGCTTTAGCTCAGCTGGGAGAGCGCTTGACTGGCAGTCAAGAGGTCACCGGTTCGATCCCGATAAGCTCCATTTGGGGCTTTAGCTCAGCTGGGAGAGCGCTTGACTGGCAGTCAAGAGGTCACCGGTTCGATCCCGATAAGCTCCACTTCTAAGCGACCTTCATTGAAGGTCGCTTTTTTTGTTTTTGCGCGCTGTGCGGTCTCAGGCAGGCATCGCATCAGGTTCAGCTAGTTTGTCAGGCTGCTTGTGTTCAATTTGGCAGTTACTGTTTAACAGGGGGCCCGCACGCCTTCGGCGCGCGGGCAAAAAAGGCATTATACCTTCCGTAGCGCTTGATCGCTTTGCGATCGTGCGCTACAGAAAGGTGGTCTGATATCGTTTAAAATTCAATGATGATGCAGACCACGAGAAGAATCACGATGATGAGCAAAATGATCGTCGCGAATTTCCATACGTTGAATGGGGTGGAAGTCGTCTTTTTTTCGAGTTTATCAATGGGATTGGCATTGACTAGTGCGCCATTGATCGCGCTGACGGCAGCCATACTGAAGTCTGTGCCATAGTTTTGATGCATGGTGATGTCGCAGCGTGTGTACTGAATGACGGATTCAGGGGCGTCAAGGCTGTTGACGCATTGCATGGCTTGGAGCATTTCACCTGCGTCGATGAAACGTTCGTTAGGATCTTTGGCACAGGCTTTTTCGAGCAGTGCCTTGATGGCTTTGCCTTCCCACATTTGTGGATAGACGAGGGGCGTGTTGAGCTGACGATATGCGTGTTCGGTGGGCGTGTCGCCGTCAACGGCTTTGAACCCGGTGAGGATCTCATAGAAGATAAGTCCGGCGGCATAGACATCGGTCCATGGGCCGATTTTGCCGAGTGAGAGCTGTTCTGGCGCCATGTAGCGAGGCGTGCCGGCAACGACCATCGAATTGGTCAGCGTGACATGCTGTATCGACTGGTTTTCGGCACTGCCGACGGCTTTGGAAAGGCCAAAGTCGAGGATCTTGACGATGTTGGGATAACCCGGCTTGGACGTGAGCATGATGTTCGCGGGTTTGAGGTCGCGGTGTACGATCTGTCGCAGGTGTGCTTCCATGAGGCCGCTCAACAGCTGCATCATGAATGACTTGGCTTCGGCGAAGCTCAAACGCTGGACGCGTTCGAGGCGTTGGTCGAGGGCTTCCCCACGAACGATCTCCATCGTCATCCACTGAATGCCGCCCATGAACGTGCCGGCGTTATACACGCGCACGATGTTGGGGTGCTCAATTCGTGACGCAATGTCGATCTCGCGTCTAAACCGTTTGGCAGCGTCTGCATCCTCTTTCTTGGTCTTGGGGAGAATGAGTTTAAGTGCTTCACGGCGGTTAAGGGTGAGGTTTCTGACGCGATAAACGGCGCCGAAGCCGCCCTGGCCCAGGATGGACTCAATGCGGTAATTCCCGATCACGGCGCCGGGTTGCGGCAGCTGGTATTCTTTGACGGCTTCCCAACGCGCCTTGTTGTCTTCAAAGATCAGGCGATTTTTGAACTGGGCGTCATTGTAGGTGGCGTCAGCATCCAGCTTGGGTGCAGCCTTGGCGAAGGAGCCAACGTTGTTGTCTGGAATGCTCTTGGGAAGAGGCGGCGGCTTGGGGATGGTACGCGCTTCTTCTGCATCCAGATCGTCGTCTTCGGCGAGGCAGTCGAGGTCGAAAGACATCTGTACGAGGGATTTGAGCACGGGTTTTCGCTCTTCGAGCTCGTCGTCGTCATCGTCATCTTCTTCGTCATTGGTTGAAAGTAAGGCGCTTTCTGTCGTGAGTTTATTCACTTTGATGTTGGCTGCGACACTGAGGTCGTTGTTTTGAGCGGCAGCCGATACACTTGTAAGCTGTTGTTCGTTCGTTTCTTTAGCGTTGTTTTCGTCAGACATGATCTTCTCGATGAATTAGGTGCGTCGTGAATGGGCTATGGGTCAGATAGAAATATTGATAATACCGAGTATGTAAAGCGTGACGATGGCGATGATCGTTACGCCGAACAGGATCGCCCAGACGATGGCCGCGACGGAACGTGGAGTCGTATTTTGAGATCGTTTGGTTCTGGAAGGTCGGTTGAATTCTTTGGGCGTGTCGCATGGCAGACATTGCCCGATCATCGTCATACGTGCAGCGGATTCGGCGTTTGGGTCATCTTTCATTGCTGCGGTCGGCAATGTGGGAAGTACGGATTCCGGGTCATTGATCGCCTGAATGGCGTTCAGGTCGAACAGCATTTCCCAGGCGTTTTGATAGCGCGCTTGCGCGTCTTTTTGAATCGCTTTGAGAATGACCTTTTTGATGGCCGTATTTGTCCAGTTTGTCGGCAGGATCGGCATTTTGTTCAGCTGGCTGATGGCGATCTCTGTGGCGTTTTTGCCTGTCACGGCAGGTTTGCCTGTCAAAAGTTCGAGCAACATCAGACCGATGGCATAAATATCGGTCCATGGCCCCATGATGCCGCGTTTGATTTGTTCCGGCGCCATGTATTGCGGGGTGCCAAAAATGCGTTCGGAACGGCATGTGAGCTCCTGGATCTGTTGATCTTCGTCGGCACCGAGTGCTTTTGAAAGACCGAAGTCGAGGATCGTGACGTGTTCAGGAAAACCGCGCCAGTTGGAAATCAGGATATTGCTCGGTTTTAGGTCGCGGTGGATCATCTGTCTGCTGTGTGCCTCGCAAAGTCCGTTGAGGATCTGCATGACGATGTTTTTAGCCTGTTCGAACTGACAGGCGCCTGATTGCATGATTCTATCGAGCCGCTGTCCTTCGATGTGCTGCATCGTCATCCACAGAATGCCGTCTGGGCTGCAGCCAGCGGAGTAGAGTCGAACGATGTTTGGGTGTTCCAGGCGCGAAGCGACGTTGATCTCACGAATGAAGCGCATGTCGCTTTGTGCCGTGAGTTCGCGCGACTCGGGCAGAATGAGTTTTAGCGCCTCATCGCGTCCTAGTTTGAGGTTTTTGACGTGATAAACGGCGCCAAACCCGCCCTGACCGAGCAGTTTTAGAATTTCGTAGTTATTAACAAACGTGGCACCTTCTTTGGGCAGGGTTTGAGCAAAGGGGACGTTGTTGGCGTGGTTCGACGGTGTCGTTTGCCTGGCGCTCTGTGCGTCGCGCATACGGCGTTTGTATTCTTCGAGCAGTCGGCTTTGGTTCTCGGAGCGAGCCTGTGCAGCACTCGCGTCGTTCTGGTCGTCAGCATCGGTCGGCAGGATCATGGTGTTGGCGTTTCCAATGTCGTTTCCATTGTCGTCGAGCACCAGAGCGCATGTCTCAGCGTTTCCGATGTCGTTTTGGGCCTCGTCGAGATCGAGAGCGCATGTCTCAGCGTTTCCGATGTCGTTTTGTGGCTCGTCGAGATCGAGTGCGCATGTCTTGGCGTTTCCGATGTCGTTTTGTGGCTCGTCGAGATCGAGTGCGCATGTCTTAGCGTTTCCGATGTCGTTTTGGGCTTCGGCTTGGGGGTTATCCGGTGTTTTGTTTGCCAGTGGATGCTTGAGCATACCGGCTTTGTCGAGCATCGCGAGTTTTCTTTTGGCTTCTTCTCGCGTCAGCAGCGTTGACTGACTCGGCGTGGCAGAGGCAGCGGTGTCAGCTTTGGACGGCGTGGTTTGAAGGGTGGTTTCGAGTGACATGGTTGATCTCTAAAGCGGCAAAGTGAGGATGTTCAATCAAAAACTATGATTTATTTCCAATGACGATGCGTGGGTTTCCAGCATAATCAGGTTGAATGCAGACATCGCGAAATCCGGCTTTTTCGAAGAGGTTTTTGACGTCATCACCTTGTTTAAACCCGATCTCGACAGCAAAAATACCACGATTATTTAATTTCAAAAAAGCCTGGGGAATGAGTCGTTCGTAGATATCGAGTCCTTTGGGGCCAGCGGTGAGCGCGGTTTTGGGTTCGCATTTAACTTCGGGTTCGACGGCTTCGTATTCATCATCGGTGACGTATGGGGGATTTGAGACGATGACGTCGAAATTCTGATGAAACTGATCGAGCAGGTCGCTTTGTACGAAATGAATCTGGTCAAAACCGAGTTCTTTCGCGTTTTGTTGGGCTACCGCAAGCGCCTTGGGTGAGATATCGCTTGCCGTCAGTTCGGCGTTTTTCAATTCCGAAGCGAGAGCGAGGATGATGGCGCCGGAGCCTGTGCCGATATCGATCACTTTGAGGGCATTTTCAGTCGATTTTTTCGCTTGTTGTGGCTTGATCGGCTCATTTTGCGTCAACTCGTCGGTTTTGTCGACGTCGTCGTAGATATCGCGAGAGGCGATCGGCTTTCCATCTTCGTCGACGGCTTCCAGAAGCTGTTTTTTGGCAAGTTCTTCGTCGTTGAGTTCCGGTTCGGTGTCTTGTTCAGCCCAGATTTCGACGTAAGAGGCGAGTCGCTCGTCTGGCAGTGCTTCGTATGTGATGTCAGTGTTGGGAACGCTGTTTTGAGCTTCGTATGGTGTGACATTGGGCGCGTCGTCATTCGTCGTCTCGTCTGCTTTTTCACGCGCATGAATGGCGTTTAGCACGGCTTCGACGAGGCATTCCGTGTCTGGTCGTGGAATCAGTGTGTCGGACGTGACTTTGAGGTTGAGGGACCAAAACTCTTTTTGTCCGAGAATATAGGCGATGGGTTCGCGTTTTTTGGCACGTCGGATCACGCGCTGTTTGAATGCCGCGAGCGTTTCGGCGTCGAGTTCCCGGCTCCCCTGAATGAGCAGCTGTATGCGTTCGACATGTAGGGTGTCGGCGAGCAGAATATCGGCGTCAAGTTGGGGCGATTCAATGCCGGCTTTTCGGAAATAGTCGGTCGTCCAGCGACGCATGGCGTCGATCGTCCAGATGGTATTTTGTTCTGGCATAGAAATCTTGTTTTCCTGAAAAAACGACGACCGCGGTCGGAATCGACCGCGGTTCGTTCGAATGCATTGTGCCACGGCACTTGGAACGTGCGTGGCACGGCGAATTGACCGGGGGTCTTTAGGCGATCAGGCCTGTTCGTCGGCGTTTTCGGTCGGTCCGAGTGAGATGCCGACGTCGATGGGGTTTTCGAGGGCCGGATGACGTCCTTTTTTGATCACGCGCACGAGTTTTCCGATGAGGGTCTGGGATGTGGCGGAGGTGACTTCGACTTCGACCCAGTCACCCGGCTCAGCGTCACCGCGTTCAAAAATGGTGGTTTTGAAATCGCGTGTGTTGCCGACGGCCTGGTTTTCGTCTCGTCGTGAATAGCCTTCGACGATCGCTTCGACATGTTTTCCCACGAAACCGTTGTAGATCTCTTTTGAGATCTGTTGTTGTATGTCAATGATCTCGGCGAGTCGACGTTGTTTAACGTCTTTGGGCACGTTGTCTTTGAGCGTTTTGGCGGCAATGGCGAGCGATCGTTCGGAATAGGCAAACAGGAATGCGAAGGCAAAGCGGTTGTCGATGAGTGCTTGTTTGGTTTTTTGATAATCTTCTTCAGATTCGTCGCAGAAACCAACGATAATATCCGTTGAAATGGCGATTTCAGGACACTGCGTACGAAGTTTTTTGACAATGGTCGAATAATCTTCGTAGGTGTAACGGCGTCTCATGAGGTCGAGCTGTGCATTGCTTGCAGACTGCATGGGCAGGTGAACGAACTTTGCGACCTTTGGCTCGGTGGCGATCGTCTCGATGAGTTCGTCGCTAAAGCCGCACGGATGTGGTGACGTGAATCGGACTTGTTCGATGCCGTCGACGGCGGCGACCAGTTTTAGGAGTTTTGCGAAGTTGACGTCGCCATCCTGATAGCTGTTGACGGTCTGACCGAGCAGCGTGACGACGGAGACGCCGTCGCGGGCGAGCTGTTCAACTTCGGCAACGATCTGTGCCGCTGGGATGTTTCGTTCTGAGCCGCGTGTGAAGGGGACGATGCAGTAGGTGCAGACGTAGTTGCACCCGCGTTGTATCGAGACCCATGCGGTGACACCTTTCGGGCGTTTTGGTGTGCAGCCAGTGTAGAGTTCTGACTTGTCGAACGCGGTACGGATCTCAGCGCGTTTTTTGTGTTGTCGAATAATGTCTGGCAGGGCACGATACTGGTCGGGACCGGCCACGAAGTCGACGTAAGGCACTTTTTTGACGAGGTCTTCCCCGAGGTGTTTTGCCATGCAGCCCACGACACCGATCATCAGACCTGGTTTGAGTCTTTTGAGTGGGAGCATGTTGGTCAATCGACCGAGGATGCGGGCTTCAGCCTTTTCGCGCACGGCGCATGTGTTCATCATAATGATGTCAGCTTCGTCGAGCGTATGAGCAATGCCGAATCCGGCGGCACTCATGATGCCTTGGATCAGCTCGGAATCGGCTGTATTCATTTGGCAGCCGTAAGTTTCAATCAGGACTTTCATAAAGATCTTGTCGTTTGTTATGGGACAGCGGCTGAACGTGCCATTCGTCGTGTGCGCGCCGTCTTGGATGCGGTTTACAAACAAAAAACGCGAAAAGGTTTTCACCAAATCGCTCGAAATTGCGTGCGCGCGATCGGCGCACATAAAACTCATCACATACCGCGAGCGCGTTTGATTTTCAACGCTATTTCACCAAATCTGGTCATCGTTAGTCGATTTCGTATAAAGTACAGCTCAGTCAAGGATCATAATTTGTTTTAGTTTGTTCGTTTATTCTTGAACAATTTGTTTTGGAGCAGGCCTGAGCCTGCGGCGCGCAGGGGGGACGCTGGCGCTCGTCCCCCTTGCAACCCCCGAGCGCACTTTTGTCGGCCGTGTGGAACTCGCTTCGCTCAAACATGCCACACGGCCGTACCATATTCAGGAACAGCTAAGGCAGATCATCGTAAACTAAATTTTGGAGTCGGCGGTCGCGAACTTGCCTTCGGCTTCGGACAAATCGCGCCCCCTCGCCCAATCTCAGCCTGCTTGCCTTCGGCTTCGCTACGGCTGAGATTTTGAATTTCTGACCAGACAATGCGTCCTCGGTTGAGTTGTTTAAAGGCCCTGCCAGGCGAGGGGGTAGACGCGTATTTCGTATTTTCGTAAAGACGTGTGGATCACACGTCTACGAAAATACGAAATAGCGGCGTAGGGGGAGACTTCCCCCCACCGAAACTTTAACGTTTTTTCTTGGGATAGTCTTTGTTTGGATCGACGGTCTCGGTGTATGGGCTGTCCCAATAGTGGTCGAAGCTTTTGGTGAGGTCGGCGTTGAACGCCTGGCTGGTCACGATGATGCCGACGTTGCGCGAGGCGTAGAAATAGTCGCCCGACCAGTTGCTTGTGCCGAGCCAGGCTTTGTCGCCGTCAACGACGAGGAATTTTGAGTGGATGGTGCGTGAGAAGGGGACGTAACCTTCGGAGTGTTCTGGGACCGTAAGCATTTTTGTTTCGATGTTGTCGATCTGCTGCAGACGCTTGAGGTCTTTCATTTTTTGGTAGGCGGCCGTGGACCAGTCGCTGACGAGCATGCGAACCTTTACGCCGCGCGCGGCGGCGCGCTGGAGGGCGTCGTCGATCTCGGTGAAGGTGGTTTTGTCATAGTTGACAGTGACGTAGTCGAGCAGCTGGAAGGCGACGCTGGTTTTGGCGTTGTCGATCATTGCGATGATTTTTGGCAGATCCCACATGGCATCGCAGGGAAGGACGGTTTTGGGACTCGCGACGGTCTCAACCGTCATGGGCTGATCGCGATAGGTGGTTTCGACGGGCACGGAACAGGCTGATTTGACGATGGCCGACGTGTCGGTCGGATCGGCGGCCAGGTTCCAGTCGATGTCGTAGATCTGTTTGAGGGGTTCAACAAGTTCGGGAAGGGCGAGACGGGCGCCCATTTCAGAGATCTGCTGGAGCGAACGCCAGTCAAAGTTCTGGGAGCCAAAAAAGGCGACTTTGCCGTCGACGATGAAGTATTTGGAGTGCTGAACGCCGCCGGCGATCGCGCTATAGTCGATGATTCTGAGGTCGATGCCCGGTGTGTTGGCAAGGGTATTGGCAAATTGGACGTTGTCATCCTTGTACATTTTTTTGTCGATGATGAATCGGACGTAGACGCCACGTTCGATTGCGGCTTTGATGGCCTGATAGACGCGGTGCAGTGAGGTTCCCGGTCGGTATACCGTGTAGAATTCCGAGAAGAAGAGCGTTTCTTTGGCTGATTCGATGCCGCTGATCCAGGCGTCCTCGACGTCGAGGATGTGGGCATTGTCGAGCGTGGTCTCCTGGGGCCAGGATTCATAGAGCAGAACAGGCGCTTCGGTGATCGATGGCACTTTGCTTTTGGCGATCTGGGCTTTCTGATCGGCTGCATTTTGGTTTTGGGCTGCTTGAGCTTTGTTTTGCGCATCGTTCATGCTGGCTTGAACGCGAGCCACCGCTTCGGCAGCTTCATTTGGTGAGGCTGGTTCCGGCGTGGATGTACAGGCTGTCATGACAGTCATCAGAATGGGCATCAGATAAGTCGCGTGTTTCATGGGCTAAACCTTTCTTGAGAGCGTAAAAAAGACTCGTGGCATCACGAGCCTTCAAAACGTGAAAATAAGCGTCGATTTTGGAAAGCCAGAATCATTCTTTGCGGTCTTTTGTATCGCAAGGACTAAATTTGGTGTAGAAAAAAGTTTTGTGTATCATGGAGGATGCACCAATTTGTATGGAAATCGAGGGTCAATGAAGTTTCGTAGCAGCGTCCTATTTATGTTGAGTGGCTTTTCTCTGGTGTCGTGTGCCAGTCTTGGTTTTACCCCGCGAACGGCGCCTGGGACCGGTTCTGAGAATCCGGATGGCACGTCAGACGCAGTTGCCGTGAGAGAATCAGAGCCATCTGTGGTGTCGCGATCGAGCGTTCATGACGTTGCCGCGTCTGACGTCGGGCGAGTGGATCCATCGTGGTCGGAATCGATCGAGGGTGAGCAAAACTTGACGTCGGAGGCGGGCTCGTCCATGTCGCCGGTGGTGCCGAACGCCTGTGAAGTGGCTCAGTCTCAGCTTTTGAACGCGCGTCAGGCTTACGCGTCGCGTCAGTGGACGGCGGCGCTCGACTTGGCGAGCGAGGCCCAGGCATCGTGTTTGAGCACGGGGGCCGAGGCGAGCGAAGTCGCGGCGGTGGCTGCCACTCAAATGAATGCCCTTCAACTCAAGAACTACATTGCTCAAACGAGCTCGGCCTTCGGACGCGCCATGGCTGGACGCGAATTGATGCGCGTCTGTATTGGAAATCACGACCAGGCGTGTGTTTCGACATATCGTGATCTCGTTTCTGCCGACCTGGTCACGGTCGGAATGCACAACGACGCCGTCAGCCTTACCCAGGTTCTCGATGGCGCCAAGGCCGGACGCAACCTCGTGGCTGTCATGCTCCCACTCAGTGGTCGCGACAAAAAAATTGGTCGGGCCATGCTCGGCGCGTTGTTGCAGCGCGCCGGTATTTATGCGCACAAAGGCCTGACGTGGGATTTCAAAGTCTATGACACGCAGTCTGATGCGTCGACGGTGGCTGGCCTCGTGAGTCAGATCTCCCAGTTGGGCGCCAAACTCGTGCTTGGTCCCGTCGATGCTCAGGAAGCTCAGGCCGCTGCCAAAGCGATTGCCCAGACTGACCTGGTCATGCTCAGTTTCGCGCCCAATGACGCATTCGTGAATGACCGTGCTTTTCAGCTTTCGTATGGCATGGAGCCCGAACCCCGTGTCATCGCCAATTTGCTCCAAAAAGACGGTTATCGTACCGTCGTTTCTGCTTATCCTGAAAGCCGTTATGGCGAACTCATGACGTCGATGCTCACACAAAATGCGCCGTCCGGCGTGAATATCACGACGGTTTCGTACGCAGCCGACGTGACGGACCTTCGCAAGATCGCGCAGCAGATCACCAAATCGTTGCCTGATGTCGTGTTTTTGCCGTCCGATGCCAAAAGTTCGGAGCGTTTGTTGAGCTTCATGGCGCAGGAAAACGTGTGGTGCCAAAAAGCCGGTACCAGCGTGACGCCCAGCAAAACGGATACGCGCCGTTGGGTCGCCTGCCTTGGCACCAGCGCGTGGACGCCGATGCAGCCCGATCATGACTTCAAATTTCTGCAAAACGCGCGTTATCTCGATTACACCTATGCAATTGCAGGTGGTCCGGATTTCGCCGCCGCGTTTGAAAAACTCTATCATCGTCTGCCCAATGTTTACGAGATCCTGCCTTTCGAAGCCGTCGAGGTCATCAACGCGATTCCTGAACAGGCTTTTGGTGATCCCAATCGCCTTGGTGCCGCGATCCAATCGTCACTCGGTGGCAAAAAGCTCCTGCTCACGCCCGGTGTGCGCGAAGTCATTCTGTAATTTCTTTTGTGTCGCGCTTCGGCGCGGCGAGCTTTTTGCCGCGATCTCGCGTCGTTATTTTTGATTTGTTGGTCGTTTCGGATCCATGCGTTCGTTTTTGCTTTTGATCTCAGCCATCGGGCTTAGCCTCATGATGTGTTTAGGTGCACCCGCTCGTGCCTATGCACTTTCGCTCGACGAAGTCGCGTCGAAAGACGACGACAAGCTCCGTCAGGAAAAGTGGGAAATGCGCGAGATCAGGGCGAACTCGATCGAATCGGTCAAGTGCGGTCTGTGGTCACTCCTCGTTTCGACTTTTTGGCGCGGTTACGGCCATCATTGCATCGGTGACGACGCCAGCCATTACAAACTTCTCGGGATGGAAGGCGCTTCTCTCGGTATGCTCGCCCTCGGCTTCACCGTCGGCTCTGTCACCAACGACGATAAAGCCCTCTCCGCCTTTTGGAAAACGTTGTTCAACTTCGGGACGACCTTGTTCATTTCGAGCTACCTCTTCGATGTTGTTGGCACGTTCAAAGGCGATGCGTTTCAGTTTTCACACAATCATCTGAACCCGTTCGGACAGAGTTTTGGCGTCAAAGTGCGCTGGCTGCCTTCAGATGACCTCAATCTGGGCCTTCAACTCGAGTACACGTACCGAAATCCGCGTTTCTGGGTCTCGCCCTATGCCTACGTCGATATTTCGGAAGCCTTTGACAAAAACGATAACTTTTCGGCAGGCGTTGACCTCGGTGGCGCCGTGTGGGCTGGTGAAAAAGAATATACCTACGTTGCGCTCGCGCTTGATTCAAAATTCGATGATTATGGCAGCGATGATTTTTTGATGCTTAAATTTTTGCCGTACATCGAATTTTCTTTGGACCTTGGCTCGTGGTTCGAGCACATGGCGGAGTTCCGTTTTATCAATCGTCTTGGTGTCGGCGTACAGCTTTTTGACTACAAATATGCCGTGATGACGCCTTTTTCGGACGTTTCGACCGTGTTGGTGCTCGAGACGGAAATGAACCTGAACTTGTTCAAGAACCTCAACCTGGCGTTTATTTATCGCTATCGTCCGGATTACTCGGTCGGTCAGTTGAGCAGTCCAAGCCGTTTGTATAACACAGTGCCCGTGCCCGGCGTTGGCTTGTTTAGCCTCGATCTTTCGTTTGCGATCTCGAAGGGTTGGACGGCCGACCTGGACATGAATTTCGGTTCGTCTATCGATTTTTGGCTTGGGATCTCAAAGACGTTTGGCGTGGAAGATTAGCGCGTTTATTGCCGCGCCCGTTCAGTTTTTGTCGATTTGCTGACAGAGCCTAAACAAGTTGGTTAACAGCGTCTAAACAAGTTGGTTTAGAGCTTCCCAAAAAGCGGGGAGCCTTAGGCGTTGTCGTATAAGGCTCCGTCAGCGATTGTAAACTATTTTGTGTGATTACTTGTCAGTGCGGACGACGAGGGACTGATCGTAGAAGTCAGGGGCTTCGTAACCGAGCAGGTTCATGGCCGTGGCAGCGAGGTTGGAGAGCCGACGGACTTCGACGTTCTCATTAAGTTTCCATGGCATGCTGTTGGAGGGATCATAGATCCAGCAGGGCACGCGGTTGAGCGTGTGGCTGGTGAGGGCGACCGGCGTGCCATCGGCATCGCGTTTGAAATCACCTTTTTTCTTGTCGTACTGATACATTTCATCAGCATTTCCGTGGTCAGCCGTAATGATGGCGACGCCACCGAGTTCGTTGACTTTGGCAAGCAGACGACCGAGGGCGAGGTTGACAGATTCAACCGCGATGATCGTGGCCTGGAGGTTGCCTGTGTGACCGACCATGTCACCGTTCGCGTAGTTGATGCGGACGAGGTCGTACTGGTTGTGGGTGATCTCATCGATGACGGCATCGGTGACTTCGGCGCATTTCATCCATGGACGTTCGCTGAAATCGACGCGGTCGCTTGGCACTTCGATGTATTTTTCGAGTTTGTCATTGAAGTAGCCAGAGCGATTGCCGTTCCAGAAGTAGGTGACGTGGCCGTATTTCTGGGTTTCTGCTGCAGCGAGTGTGCGAAGTCCCGTGGCGCAAAGGAATTCGCCCATGGTCTTGTCGATGGCAGGAGGGGCAACGAGGAAGTGTGAGGGCAGGTGCATATCGCCATCGTACTGCATCATACCAGCGTAGCGGACGGCCGGCACTTTGACGCGTTCAAAGGCATTGAAACCGTCTTCTTCGAAGGCACGGCTGATCTCGATGGCGCGGTCGCCACGGAAGTTAAAGAAGATGACCGAGTCGCCGTCGTCGATCGTGCCCACCGGTTTGCCATCGCGGACGATGACGAAAGGCGGCAGGTTCTGGTCGCTGATGCCTTCTTCTTCGGCACGGAACGTTTCGATGGCCTGACGCGCGGATTCGAAGGTGCGATCGGCGATGCCGCGGACGTGAGCTTTCCAGCCGCGTTCCACGATGCGCCAGTCAGCGCAGTAGCGGTCCATCGTCGTGATCATACGTCCGCCGCCCGAGCAGATGCGGTAGTTACGATCGCCCTTGGCGTTGATCTCGGCCAGTACGGCTTCGAGTTTGTCAACATAGATGAGTGAGGTCGTGGCACCCACGTCGCGGCCGTCCAAAAGCGGATGAATGCAGACTTCTTTCACGCCTTCCGCGTCGGCTTTGCGGATCATCGCGATGAGGTGATCGATGTGCGAGTGGACGTTACCATCGCTCAAAAGGCCGATGAAGTGCAGTTTCTTGTCAGCTTTGGCCGGATCGGTCAGCCATTTCCAAGTGTCGGTCGTGAAGATCGATCCCGACTGAACGGCTTCTTCCACCAGACGCGCGCCCTGCGCGAAAACGCGACCCGCGCCGAGGGCATTGTGACCCACTTCGCTGTTGCCCATGTCCGCGTCTGTCGGCATACCGACGTGCGTGCCGTGCGCAAACAAAAACGTCTTTTGCGCAACTTTGTCGAGCATGTCAAAAACTGGCGTGCGGGCAAGATAAACCGCGTCGCTGTCATCTTTGCGGCCTTCGCCGATACCATCCAGAACGATCATGAAGACCGGGCCATTCGGGCGTTTCACATCTAATTTTTTAAGGGCATTGAGCATTTTTATACCACCTGTTCGTTAAGTTAAATTCGCGAAATGCGAAAAAATAAGGCGCATTAATTTACGCCCCACGCAATTTTGTTGCAAAGAAATTTCTGGATATTCGTGGCACATCGGGGGAGTTTGTGTGGGGGAAGTCTCCCCCTACGCGGCTATTTCGCATTTTTGTAGAGACGTGTGGACCACGCGTCCGTAGGGACGTGTAGACCACGCGTCTCTAC
>JAZUKH010000154.1:0-3330 GCA_045643185.1 Myxococcota bacterium
CTCGCCCGTCAAGACGTTGCGCGTGACGATACCGCGTGCGCAGCCATCGACCATAACCAAGTCGAGCATCTCACGTCGTGTGTAAAATTCCAGACCGTATCGGTCAGCCGCGCACATCAAAGCCCCGTATGCGCCCAACAGCAATTGCTGCCCCGTCTGACCTTTCGCATAGAACGTGCGTGACACCTGGACGCCGCCAAAACTGCGGTTGTCGAGATAACCCGCATAGTCGCGCGCAAACGGAACGCCTTGAGCCACGCACAAGTCAATGATCGACCCAGAGATCTCACTCAGTCGGTACACGTTCGACTCACGAGCTCTAAAATCGCCGCCCTTCAACGTGTCTTTGAACAGACGAAACGTCGAATCACCGTCATTACAATAATTTTTGGCCGCGTTGATGCCGCCCTGGGCGGCAATGGAGTGCGAACGACGCGGCGAATCCAGCGTCGTGAACGCTTTCACCTGGTAGCCCTGCTGAGCCAGCGTGGCCGCGGCAGACGCGCCAGCCAACCCAGTTCCCACCACGATGATCGTGAATTTACGACGGTTTTTGGGGCTGATCAGGCTCATTTCATCGCGCGTACGCGTCCAACGGTCTTCCAGCCCCACACTTCTATTATCCCGGGCATCTAAAAGCATGGTCATTACACGTTACCTCCGACAAAGTGAACCAAAATGGGGAAAACCAGGTACGCCGCGATCAGGATGATCGCAAAGCCCTGACCGATGCGGCGCAACCACGTGCGGTGGGCGATACCCAACGACTCGTAGAGCGTTCCCAGGCCGTGAAACAGGTGAACGCCGAGGATCAGCAGAACGAGCTCGTAAACGCCAACGATCCAGGCCTGACTAAACATGTTCTGTGTCCATGACCAAATATCGCGTTCGACCCCGGGAATGCCGGGTTCACCAAATTTCATCGTCGCCACGTGAATGATCAACCCCGTGATGATGAAAAGACCCGTGATGTGCGCAGTCCGGCTCGCCAAATTACGGCGCGAATTCGGTGCATTACGTCGAATGGCGTAGCCCTGAGAACGCGCTTCACGACGATTGCGAAACTTCGACCAGACGCCGACGATCGCGTGATAAAGCACGCACAGGACCAAACAGCCTTCGATGAGGTAGATCACCGGAAGACCCAGTAAAAAGTGCGAGTACGCGTTGTAGACATCCGCCCCTGCAAAATAGAGGTAATTGCCGATGATGTGGATCAGCAGAAAGAAAACCAGGAATGCCCCCGTCAATGCCATCATGACGGTGCGGATCACTGGGTTAGTCGCGATTGCAAATACTTTGTCCATGCGTGAAGATCACTTTATCGAATTTCGTTAGACACGACAACGCGGTCAAAGCCCCGTCCGAGACCTGACCGCGTTCAAAAAAAGCAAATATTTTCGCCTTAATCGGCGCGGTTATAGTGGCTGCTACTGGTCATAGAGCTGCTGGACATGGATGAAGCGCGACCGGCACGATAATCATGTCCCATGCTCATATTGGGTTCCTGATGACTCATAGCGCGATCGAAATCCTCGAGTTCGACCGCGTGGGCATTGCGTTCCACCTCTTCGTCATCCTTCGAATCCGTCGAGTAAATGACGCGTCCAAGTTTCTGTTTATCGAGGCGTTTGTTATTGCGAATATCTTCCGCCACGCGCGTATGCTGAACCAGCTCGTTGAAGCGATAGCCATTGCCATCCGGCTCGGCGTTCATTTCAGTCGCCAGTTCGTCCAAAACACCATTGACGTCTTCGACGCTCGCTTCACTCAATTCGTTGACGTGCAGACCATGGTTTGCCGCTTTGAGCGCCGCCGAGCCATTAACGATCGCCCCTGTACGAGCGTTTTCGACGTTTTCAAGCACGACCTTGCGAATGTTATCGCGGCGGCGGCGACGGTTTTCCTTGATGTTGAACGGCAGACGGATCAGCGGACCAGCAAAGACCAGAATACTGAAAATGAGCGGGAACGTCCCCAGCCAGAAGAGATACGGCGCCGTCTGAGATGCCATTGCCACCTGTTCATAAGTCTGGGCATAAATATCCGGGTTCGGCGTCAGCGCCGCCATGCAGATAAACGCCATCACGAGGTTAAAAAGGTTGAGCAGAATGACCGCCACGTTCGACTCGTTGCCTGTCAAGGGACGACGGTGTTCAAGTCGATCCCAAGCATACGCAGGCGCCTGTACGTTCTCGTTTTCACGCGTTGATTTCATCATTTCGGGAAACACGTAAACGAGCGTCCCGTCCTCACAGATCTGCGCATCGCCATCATAGATCGCCGTGTAGCGCGCCATATCGCTCTCGCTCTGAGCCATCGACTTACCGGACACGATCATCCAGTCTTCTGCCGTCACAACGCCTTTTTTAGAACGTACGAGCTGCGCAAAATCTTTCTGAAGCTGCATCGGATCCGTTTTTTCTTCTTCCGGACCAAAAATGAACTTGTAGATACGATTGTATAGCGGTTCTTTTTTGACTTGCCTGCCATAGCTGTCGTAACTGCCACTGCCACGACCCCAAAAGATATAGATCATGCCATTGAAAGCATTGCCTGAGCTACGATTATTGCCCTTACTCTGAGAAAGCAACGCAATCAAAATGATCAAATAAATGATGAAATACACCACCAAGACGAGCATGATCAAGACCTTGCAAAAGGCCTTAAAACCTTTATAGATCGCCGCTTTGGAGCGCTGCCACCACGACCGGTAATCACGTTCGATACAGTCCGACGTAAAAGCATACACGATCTCGCCGTTTTCACTGACTTTCATCGTGCCTTCATGCGTCGTGATCAGGTCGCGAAGCGTTTTTTCTGCTTCATCAGGCGGAAAACCCGTTTCAGCAACGATATCGCCCACCGTCACACTGCCACCACGGCGGATAACGGCCTGACGAACGCGCTCAATGCGTTCTACATTAGAAACGACGCCCTGCTTTTCTTCGGAACCTGGCATGCCTATCTCCGACTACATTATATAATGTTAAAAACACTTCCTTTCGCGCCAACAAGGCACAAAAAAGCCGCAGTATTCTAACACAGACGCCCCTTTTCGCTCAAAGGTTTTGTACGTCATAACTCATCCCTGAGCCTGTTAACCAAGCCCCTCAACGCACTATTCCAAATTTTCCAAGAAACTATTTTTTATTTGGATTTTTCTGTAGGGGGAAGTCTCCCCCTACGCGGCTATTTCGTATTTTTGTAGAGACGTGTGAACCACGCGTCTCTACAGAAATACGAAATACGCCGCTACCCCTTCGCCTGGCAGGGCCTGCGACCTTGGGTGATCTAGCGCAACACGTCGCGATACCGGGTGACCGCAGA
>JAZUKH010000155.1:0-16968 GCA_045643185.1 Myxococcota bacterium
AGTTCCTGAATTTAGTACGGCCGTGTGGCATGTTTGAGCGAAGCGAGTTCCACACGGCCGACACAAAAAGGGCGCAGGGGGATGCAAGGGGGCCGCAGGCCCAGCCCTGCTCCAAAATTAAATGTTTAAGAATAAACGAACACATTATATATAGATTATGATCCTTAGCTGAGTTGTAACTTTCATCTATCTTTAAGAAACAGGTATAGAGAATGGCGCGTCCGAGCCACGTTCATAGACATCATTTCTTTAAATCTAGCTTCATGCACCAGTTACGATGAAATATGAAAATAATACAACAAAACACCAAACGTGTATGAGAAATAGTTTGCCGCCAGGGAGAATGCAAATGGTCGGGACATATCCGTGCACTTTTTATAAATCACACCTTCGACGAGAACGACGATGATCTCTGCGGGAATCTGCCAGGTAATGGGCCAATTGTAGTACGAGAAGATATATAGTCCGAGCAGATTCAGTAACGGATTTGTTATCACCTGGGTGAGCGTAATGACAAGGAGCTGCTGCTTTTTGCGAATACCGACAAAGAGCGCGAAGATGACTTCGAGAACGATCGTCAGGATGAGATAAAATATAAGGGATAAAATATCAGATAGCATTGGCATAAACAGAGACGTCACACGGTGACTAAGTTACACGAAAAATGGGATCCGTTTACCGCAATGGCCCGCACGCTTATTTCCAGATGCTATCAATGAAAATAGCGGTCACATCTCTTGATACGACTATTTATGATAAAACAAATCGCCATCGTCTCTCAAACAATCATTTTCTCTATCCGCCTCAATATCGCAAACAGGCTTATATACCAACGCATCCCCAATATAGACGCAAACTTCTTTATCTTTATTGATATAGCCATACCCATTTCCATCAGGACAAGCTAACTGTATAACATCTGTTTTATAGAGATGCGTGTCATCATCTTTTACACAATTATAATTATAAATTGCATACAGACCGCCTTCACCATATCTTCTACCAACACCTGGACCTTCTTTCTCGCAAGGTTCCTTATCAACGAGCTTACCATCGACGAGAACACAGAAATGCTCATACCCTTCATCGGGATTTGGTTTCGCTTTCTCTCCATGTTTCAGATCGGTATCTTTACAATAATCATCCGAGGACGGTTTAGAAACGGATCCTTCGCAGTCGACACAAGGTTCGGAAGAGGATTCACTGCATCCGATGAACAGTAACGAAATTATGGAAGCAAAAAGTATTTTTTTCATCATATACTCCAATTATAAATGCAGCACCACTGCTGTCCCACAAACAATTTCGTAGACAGCAGGTTCGGATCTCAAAACTTGCTAGAAGGAAATCTAGTAAACCACCATGTAGCCTTGGAAGGCCAAGCCAGACGATATTTTAGCACATTTTTTCATACACTCAACAGAATTTGTCTCGAAACATGCTTTTGACGGTTATATCTCAGCTTCCAAAGCACTCGCCATTAATCAGGTTCTACCAGGTAAAGGTTTTGCGGATATTGTATTATTACCAAAGCCAAAAGTTATGAAACCAGCTGTTGTCATTGAACTTAAATTCAAACAGGACGTCAGTGCGGCAATCGATCAAATTCATAATAACCAATATCCCGATCGACTAAAAGATTTTTATGGCGAGGTCGTGCTAGTTGGTATCAATTATAATAAACGCAAAGCAGATGATTGCGTGGTAGAACGGTTTGAAAGGGAATAGGAAAAGCCCGCGTATTTCCTCAATACGTCTCTACTTGGCGCGTGAAAATAACGGGCTATGACGAAGCGAGCAACAAGACAAACCACGTATTTAGGCGCCAGGCTTTTACATGGCGATCTGCGCGACTTGTTCGTCGATCTCGGTCATGGTAGGCAAGCCCTCGGACGGGCGCCCCAGCGCCTCGGCATAAAAAGCACTTTTGGCGAAAATCTCGAGTGCCTGAATGCGGATCTCGACCGATCGATCACCAAAATCGACGTCTTTGTGCTCGTAATAGCGACGGATCTCCATCATAATTTCTTCGTCATCCCAGCTGAGTGTGGACTTCATAATGACGTAGATCGCGGCACTCATGTCGCGTGCAGCAAGCAGACCAGCGCGGTCATGCGTTATCTCAGCAGCCTGTTGCCAATGAAACAAGGCGTCCGAGATCATAGCAATGCGACCATACAAGCCACCCGTCAGATTATCGGCAATATAAGAAAGCGTCATGTAGGGCACGTGACCATTGGCCAGCGCGCCAATTCCCTGACCAAAAACAAAACGCAGCGGCTTTTTAGTCAAAGCACAAGCCGCTGGTGATATGCCAAAATACACGTCTGTTTTGTCGCCGTACGGCGTAAATAACACCTTTTGGTCGGGTATAATACGCACTTCGTGCTGCTCAACGTGCATCTCGGCACAAACTTCCTGCCAAGCCTTCGCCACTTCGGGCACATGATTAAGACTTTTATATTTATTATTAAGCCCTAACTTAATAAAACCTAATTTATTAAAACCTAATTTATTAATGCCTAAATGTTCGGCACTGCTCCACATTTTAAGTCCGCGCTGCATCACTTCGGGCAAAAATGGAATGTCCATCAGTCGCCGCAACCGCTGCATATCTTCGGCATAAGCATAATTAGAAAGTTTAACCGAGGCTACCCCCGACTTCTTTTGAAGATCGACATATTGTTGAAAATCGAATGTACGTTTGGATTCGAGCATAAGTGAACCTTACAGACGTCGTAGAGACCTAGGTATGACGTTGCCGCGCCTAAGCTGCGGCAACCAGATTTTGGCGGCGTATTGGCGAAGCCAATAGCCGCCAGCGTCGAGCGTATTGGCGAAGCCAATAGCCCGCGCGCCCCAAATACATTACGGAATCCAGATGATCGCGTGCGAACGCTGTTCTTTATTTTCAAATTTTGGATCATCCTGGGCGAGTTTGAAGCCGTATTTGAGCTCATGCGCGCGACGGATGTCGGAGGGTTTGTTGAAACCGATCGGAGTTTTTTTGTCGCGATCGATGATGATGATGTCGCCGCCGGCGCCGAGGCCCGAGATCTCGGAACCGGAGCTGCCGATGATGCCGATGTGTTTGGAACCGACAGCCATGCCGGCGAACTGCATTGGGAATTGAGGTCGGTAGGGCGCGCCGTGTAGCGAGGCGAGTACGCCTTTGTAACCGGCGTCGACCGGCGTACCGAGGCTGAGGTCATCGGCTTTGATGACGGGCAGATCGAAAGCGATCATGGTGTAATCGTTATCGACTTTGACTTTTTCGGCTTCGGAGCGGCAATGCGGCAACTGGACGAGTTCCTTGCCATCGGGCGTGTAAACGAGCGAGACGCCGCCGCGGCCCATGGCTTCGAGGTTGATGCCCTGGACGCCGGGACGTTTGGCGTTCATATCGACTTTTTTGAGTTCGTCGCCCGAGATGTCCCATGCGATGGTCGAATTCGTGCCGGTCGAAAGCAGTACGGGGCCGTTTTTTGTCTTCACGACGGCCAGCGAGGCGAGGTTGGAGTCGCTGATGCCGCAGCCAGGGGACTTGACGGTCGGATTGTGTGTCTGGGTGTATTTACGCTGTTCAAATAGCGGTTCGCCGAGGTCGTTGAGGGGCACGGCATAGATGACGTTGTCCCACTCGTTGTCGAAGCGACCGTTGCCCGACAGCAGATAGAGCTTATCCTGATAGAGCTCGATGCTCTGGAAGTTGTTGATACAGAGATTATTGATGCGAAATTCTTTGTCGTAATGATAGAACGAGGCGACCGAGGCTGTATTATTATTGTAGATATCGGCAACAAAGACGCCTTCGCGGCCGTTTTTGGCTTCGGTGCGTGTGACATCGACGACGTAGAGTTTTTTGAGCGATTCGCTGTAAACGGCGCTGCACGGGCGTGTGGCGTAGGGGAAGCTGATGACCTGCAGCGGCGTAAAAGCCATTTCTTTTTCGTAGGGGTTGAGAACGAAGCCGACGCCGCCGTCCAGCCCACCGGCCAGTGCGATGACGGTCTGGTTTGGCCCGGGCACGAACGCGCAGATCTCACCGCTGAACAGGCCTTCGCTATCGATGTATTTGTTGGGCACAGCCGAACGCATTTCGTCAGGAATGAGAATGTATGCGCCCTGAGTGCCTTTGGTCTCGGGATCGTAGTCATGTTCCTTGATGCTGCTGCCGAGGTCGATGCGGCGGATCATGTCGCCACCGGGCGTCATGGCATGGCTCGTCGCAGCCACGAGAAAGCGTCCGGGCTTGGACGGCGACTTGAAGACCCAGTTGTCATCGGGACCAGCCGCTTTGGCGCCCCCCTTAGCCAGTTCTTTGGACGAAACGGCCTTGCCCGAGTCCTGCTCAAGGATCGTCGGCGGATTCAAGCGCTTAACGCCTTGTTCATCGACGACAAAACCGTCGTCGTTGGGCGGAATCATGTCTTCATCGTAGCCGGCATTCGCATCCGACCGACGTTCGGTCACACCACTCGTAATGCCTTCAGCTTTCTGCAGCGCTGAATCTTTGAAGTCGTTGATTTTGTCACAAGCTGTCAACGAAAGCGCCATGGCGCCCAAAAGTATCCATTTGAATGATGTTTTCACGTTGTACCTCTATCGTCATCATGAGAATCGGGCTTGCGCCCACGGAGCATTCAGTCTACCAAAACATCAAGCTGACGCGCAACACGCTTTTTACCGCTCCATGACCATCGAGCTGACGCGTTCGACAATAATGTTAAATAAAAATGAAAATAAATAAATTTATGCTAGAATAAAAATCGACGAAAACCGTTTAATGACGCGCGAAATAACGCATTGCGTCATTATATAAAATCGTGGGTTATTTCGATGAAAATTAACAAAAAAGGCATTTTGTTATTTCTTTTGAGCACCTTGCTCGTGGGCTGCGACGAGACCGAAGCGCAGGCCCCCATTCCGCACGATCACGATCCAGGTCATTTGCTCGACACCGACCCGAAATCCGACAAGCCGAAGGTCGAAGACTGCACGAATACACTCGACGATGACGGCAACGGTCTGACGGACTGCGACGACCCCGCCTGTGCGAAGGCCAAACACTGTCTGACGGTGACAGCCGAAGACTGCCACAACCACGTGGACGACGACCGCAATGGTCTGACCGACTGCGACGACCCAGCCTGTGCGACGGACGAAGCCTGCCAGATGAGCGACATCGAACTGGTCGAGATCTGCGGCAACGGCATCGATGACGACCACAACGGCGTCGCCGACTGCAATGACCCAGAATGCTTTGATTTTGACGCATGTATCATCAAATATGAGATCTGCGGCAACGGCGTGGACGACGACGAAAACGGCAAAACTGACTGCGACGACCCCGCCTGCGCGACGTTCGTGGCCTGCCACGCCGCTGACGGCGACGCCATCGAACGCGATGTCGACGGCGTCATGATGCTGCCACTCACGCTCAAGCCATATACGACGCTAAACCGCTCAATGCGTCCCCACATCGGCTCACGAAACTACAGCGAAGACGACGTCAACGAACTGATCCGCAACCGAAACAGCATTCTGAACGTCACACAGGTCACGGAATATGAAAAGTACGGCCTGGGCGTCGAACTTCTGCCCGGCGAGCCCTGGGTCGAAAAGTCCGACCTCGTGGTCGGCAACACGCGTCACACCGATAAAGCCAAGAGCCTGATGTGGATCTGGCAGATCTCCGACCCACAGCTCATCGACGAAGAAAGCCCGTGCCGACTGGAAGGTCTGACCATCTTTCCGTATTCGCACGCGAGCGCATTTCGCCCGCAAGACCACCTGTCAACGCACATGATGGACGTGCACATCCAGACGGGCATGCGCCTCAGCGACCTCAGCTCGCGCCCGTTCGACTTCATTCTGGTGACGGGCGACATCTCAGACAACGCGCAGTTCAACGAACAAAAGTGGTTCTTTAGCATGATCGGCGGCGGCGTGACCAACCCCGATTCGGGCGTGGATGACGACCCCGTGCCCGGCCCCAACAACGACTTCGCCGACCCGTTCTATTCGCGCGGCGTGGGCGACATTCCCTGGTATCCGGCCATCGGCAACCACGACCTGCTCTACATGGGCTTCTCGGCGGTCAATGACGAGATCAACAACGCCTGTCAGGGCGACCATGTCGTCGATCTGTTCAAATACATTAGCGACGCGTTTCCGATCATCGCCGGTCACGAAAACCGCGATGGTTGGCGTAATGGCTTCCGCGACGCCTCCAAACCGGATGCGCCCATCGTCACAGACACCAAGGTCACGACGCCTGCTGACCCCGAACGCCGCCAGCTGACCAAGATCGAAACGCTCGAAAATTTCTACAACGCGCCTGGCAAGCCCGTCGGACACGGCCTCTCAAAAGACATCATCGCCACCGGCTGGGGCTACTACTCGACCTACCCCATGCCCGGCAAACCCATTCGCCTCATCTCGCTCGACCTCAATTCAGGCGAAATGTCCGAAGCCATGATGCAGGAAGAACAATTCAACTGGATGAAAAACGAGCTCAAAGACGCCGAAGCCAAAGACGAACTCGTCATCATCCAATCCCATCACGACGCCCAGCACCTGAAGGGCACCGTCTCAGAAAGCCGCTTTGCGGACGAGATCGCCAGTCACCCCAACGTCCTGCTGCACATCACCGGCCACGGTCACCAAAACACCGCGACGCTGCACAAATCGTCGACCTTCAACCTCGACCATCAGGGCTATTGGGAAGTCATGCTGGCCTCCAGCGTTGATTTTCCGTCCCAAACGCGCGTCTTCGAGTTCGTCTGGGAGCCCGGCACGACCCAAATCTCGATCTACATCACCAATATCGACGCCAACGCGCCCGCCGGTTCGTTCGTGTACGACGCCATCCGCATGGCGGCCGCGCGCCTCTTCTTCGGCACGCAAAACCGCATCGGCAGCGATCCTCGCCTCAACTGGGACAGCGAAAAATCCGCCCGAAACCAGATCCTGAACCTGCAGATCTCCGAAAAACTCGCTCAAAAACTCGCCCAATACGACTGGTCCGACACGATCGAGTCACTCGAAACGCTCAAAACCTTGGAATATCACGACAATCGCTGATTTTTGGGCATTTTGAGGGGGAAGTCTCCCCCTACGCGGCTATTTTTCCCACATGGGAAAAATACGCCGCTACCCCTTCGCCTGGCAGGGCCTTCAACGATCGCTGATGCGCGGCACAACGTTAGATCAGTGCCATAAGCTCGTCGATGCGCTTCAACACGAACATGCGCGGATGCGGCGCCAGGCTGGTATGTTCGTGCGACCAGGTGAGTGCATAGGGCACGTGAACGGCATAAGCGCCGATCTCAAGCGGAGCCAGCACGTCGGAACGCGGCGAATTGCCGACCATCATGAATTCGTCAGGTCGAATGCCGCATCGGTCGAGCAGTTTGGCGTAATCACTCGGTTCCTTGCCCGACAAAACGATGTAATCGAGCCCAAGTGCCTTAAACGGCGACTGGTCGAATTTGCGCTCCTGTTCGAGCAGGTCGCCCTTGGTGACGATGAACACGTGGCGAGTACGCATGCAGTGCGTGACCGTCTCGTAGGCGCCCGGCAACAAGTTCGTTGGCATTCGCAACAAGTTTTTGCCGAGGACGAGTATTTGCTGAACGACCGAGTTCGGCAGATCAGGCACGAGCTGCGTCGCAGTCTCGATGAGCGACATGGTCATGGCTTTGGCGCCATAACCGAGCAATGTCATGTTGCGCGCCTCAGTCTGGTCGAGGGCTTTTTGGGTCTCGTCGGGGTCGATAAAGGGCTTCAACAACTGCCCGAACGAGGCCTGGGTATTGCGGTAAAAATCTTCGTTCTGCCAAAGTGTGTCATCGGCGTCGAACGCAATGTGTCGAATGGCACTAAGGTCGGTCATGCTAGGGCACTTCGGGATGGGCCGCGATCCAAGCGGCGGCATCCCTTGCGGAATCAGAGTCAGGGTAATTGGTGACGAGCTGGTTGAGCACGCGTTTGGCGCTGACAGGGTCTTTGAGCTTCAAATAGCTATGGGCAAGCAGAATGTGGGCGGACGGCATGACCTCGGTGTCGGGGTAAGTCTTGATGGCCTGTTCGAGACGGGCAGCCACGCCGTTGTAAGACTCGCGTTTGAAGTAAAACTCAGCGACATCGATCTCGTGATTGGCAAGTCTTCGACGCACTTCTTTGTATTGTTCTTTGGCCTTGTCGATGTTTTTATCCTCGGGATAACGGGCGATGAACGCGCTGAGCGCGGTCTGAGCCTGTTTTGTCGACGTTCGGTCGCGTTGCCACGGGTCAGGCAAAAAGAAGTAGTCTGCGGGCATGAGCTCGTAGTAGCAGTTTGCAGCTTCGTAGGCCGCGTAAGGCACGTCAGCATGAGCCGGGTAGGTGCGCACAAACTCGTTGTAGCTGACAGCCGCAGTGGCGTAGTCACCGGCATTTCGATAAGCATCGGCGATGCGCAAATCGGCCAGTGTCGTCCAACGGGTGGCGTAGGGAAAATTGAGTTTGATGTTGTTGAACGCGCGAATGGCGTCTTCGTTGGCGCCACCTTCGAGTCTTCGAACTGCCTCGCGATACTCGAGTTCGGCCTCGCTATTGGGTTCGCCGACGAACACGGTCTTGGGCATGGAACTACAGCCACAGACCGTGATCATCAGCAACAACGAAAGAAGGAACGTTTTGAATTTCATGATGCGCAATGAGTGAAAACGAAGTGGCGTTAAACGACGAGACCTTTGTCGTTGAGGCGCATACCGTTGGGCAGATGGGCTGCGACGGCTTCGCGACAATCCTCGGGCACGGTCCAGGCTTTGTCGCGGAAAGCCTCGGCAATCAAATTGAGGACGCGTTGACTCGTTTCATCTTTAAAACGGGCTGCGAGCGCCTCGATGCCATAGTCGTGGGCCTGCACGATGACCGTGTCGGCTGCCACAAAACGGATCGTCTCGTTGTCATCGCCCAAATACGGCAACACAGCACGACCGATCGATTCCTCATCGAACTTCTTGATGACGAGGATCATCTGTTCCTTGCGTTCAGGATTACGCACATAATCAGGACCGATGCTGTTGAGCAACTCGACGAGAAACTCAACGAGCTCCTCGTGAGAAATCAGTTCTCTAAGCGTACGGTAAGGCCAGTTAAAGTCTTTGTCGTGTGTGCGCAAAAAGTTTTTGAGCGGATCAACGCTGCCGCTTCCAAGACCGACGAGCAACGACTTGGTCAACTCTTTCTCATCCGCATCGTTCGTGCCGTTATCACAGTGTCCCGTGAAACGCATGATCAAACGCGGCGCTGCCAGTTCAGGCCCCATCGCCGCCAACTGCTCAAGATAGTAGCAACGATCAGCCGTCTGGCCATACATGTTCGTGATCTTCGCCTTCAGCTTGTCAGCTTTTTCTTCAGGCGTCGGCTTAAAAAAACGGCGAATTGCCTCGGATAAACTCATATCTAACCTATATCAGTCATTATGTTCGTTTCAAAATGCGCGGCTCAGAACACCGCACAAAAAAGCGATAGTAATTTAAGGACGTTCGATTTTGTGTCAAGCAAAACCGTGATTTTTTTGCCATCCCGACGTTGGAACAAAAAAAATTTGCCAATTATTCAAAATTCGTCCACTTTGGACGGCGATTTTGAACCCCGGGGGTCGAAAATATAATAGAGGTAAAGCGATGAAACAGTCGACAACGAATCTGATCACGCGCATCTGTCTGATGATTTCAGCCATCGCGTTATTAATGACGTTTGTACACGACCTTGCGCTTGCGAACAGCAAGGTGATCGACACCCCTGTCTCGTTTGTGAGCACGACGCAATCGCCCCAACCAGACGAGGTTTCCGACCCGAATACCGCGTCTGCCCAAACGCTTTCGCGCCCCATCCTATCCGCGGCCGCGTTGGGCGCAGCCGTCGGAGCGAGCGGTTATGCCCAGGCGCTTCAAGCTCGCGCGTGGCTCGACCCGGTGCCTGAAATTGCCTACCCTGAAGAGATCCAATACACCGTCACGAAGCCTATCAGCCTCATCAAGCAGTCGACCCTGTGGGGCGTTTCTCCCAGGCTGCTTTTGGCGCTCAATCCTGGTTTTTCGGAGGGCTCACAACTCTCGCCAGGCCTCAAACTGACGGTTTTCAAACGCACAGCCTGGTCGCCGCAACCGGTCTCGATCGGCCCAACCAATCGTGGCCGCATTCAAAATGGCTGGATGATGCCCGAGGGCGACGAAAACAGCGGCTATTTTCTGCGCGACGAGCGTCAACGCTCTTTCGCAACCGCAAACACGATCAGCGCGCTCGTCAGCGGTTTTGCGGCGTATGCCACGCGTTTTCCCGAAGCACCGCGCGTCAACGTCGGTGATTTCTCAAAACGACGTGGCGGCAAGATCAAACCCCATGCCTCCCACCAATCCGGCCGCGATGTCGACATCGGGTTTATTCACGTCGGAACACCACGCAACCCACAGCATTTTACACGAGCCACCAGCACCAACGTCGATGTCGAAAAGACCTGGTTCATGCTAAAATCGATCATCGCGTCAGGCGAAGTCAAATCGATCTACGTCGACAAGACCGTGCAGAAACAATTGTATAATTTTGCCAAAAACGAGTTGAACGACGCCCAGCTAGAGGCGATCTTCTCCATTCCGAAGCGCGAACACTCGTCTTCTGCCCTCATCCAGCATTGGCCAGGACACCGCAATCACTTCCACATTCGATTCACGTGTCCTGAAAACAACCCGAGATGCCGAAAGTAACGCGACAACTCAGCCAAAAGGCGTTCGTTGTCGCATTTTCATCCATGCTTGGGGCTTTTACAGACTCTGTGAGTATTTCAGGCACTGTTCACCGAGGTCGGATTTGGGCGTTAACTCATGACAGCGCTTGAAATATTTGTAGGCAGCAGGCACATCGCCCTGACTGGCACTGATCAATCCAAGGTGCAGATTAGGCTCAGGATAGCTCGGGCAATTCTCGATCGCTTCTTTGTAATTTTTAGCGGCTTCGGGTTCGCGATGCATTTCTTCAAGAATGATACCGAGGTTATTCAGTCCGAGACAAAACTTTGGATTCACATCGACCGAGAGACGCGTCTGTTCGAGAGCTTCGGGAAGCATACCCATTTTGTAATAGGCCCAGCCGAGGTTGCCGTAAGCGATCCAAGGGGAGGTGTACAGCGGCGACTTGGATAGTTCTTCAAAAATGACGGCAGCATCTTCCCAGCGTTCCTGGAACATATAAGCGGTTCCCAGGTTATTTTTGCAGTTAAGCATGTTGGGATTCGTCGCCAAAGCACGTTTGAAGTGCGTAATGGCCTCGTCGTATTGACGACGGCCAAGTCGAATGAAGCCCATGAGGTGATTGGCATCGGCATGATCTGGGTCAGAGGCCAATACGAGCGCCAGTGAGCGGATCGCCATCGACGTTTCGCCGGCGTTGAAATAGTTGACCGCCATTTCATAATCGACGTCGATCTGCTTTTTGGTCTCGATCTCTTTTTGGGAGGCTCCACAACCGAACGTCAGGCTACCGAGAAGAAGAATAGAAAGAAGAGTTTGAACGCGCATGCCGTTAGAACCTTGCTACGAGGGCTTTAAACGTGTTTCGATCAGCAGGTGAAAGCTTTAACCCGGTGCCCATTGAATTGAAATCACTAAGTTTGAAATCGCCGACACAGGGCGTTTTATCATCCAACACACGCGTAAGCGGCAATTTTTTGAGAATGGTCATATAGGTCGGCGTTGCCTGCAAAACAGGGGTAAAATGAATGTCCTGATGGCTGAACGACTCGATGATCTTGGCTTCGAACTGCATGGCCTGATCCAACGGGATCTCGTTAGGTTCACACATCCATGTGTGAAAAAGCTTGCTCTGCATATCGTAGAGGCTGACGAAATAGCTCATCGTGCCCGAAATATCGAAGAGCGCGTAGAGCGCCGCCGCGCCCGTAAACGGAGGCATGGCATCGTCCAGGATCATTTTGTCCACATCCGCGTACCAAAGCGCCACAACGCGATTTTGCGAGACGGGTAACGGCACCTGAACCACGCCGAACTTGATATCATCCATGATCTTCTCCAAACATTGTCTGTAAAACCGAAAAAATGCCCGTCAACGCGTCGACGGGCGACAACATTATAAAGAAATGTCGTGATTTCGCGAATTTTTTTGACGGCAAAACCTCGTGATGCGCGCAAACAACTTAGCTGTCCAAAGCGATTCGAAGATCTGTGAGAATCGTCATGATGGCGTCTATCTCGGCTTTGAGCTCGTCGGCGCTGTCAGCGGACATGGTCATGGAATTTTTAAACCCAACGCGGCTGATGTCGTTCTTGAATTTGGCGAGTTTAAGACCAACGTTTTCGAATTTCCCACTGTTTTCGATGCGGGCGTGTCCATCACGGATCTTCATTTGACCAGCAGCGATATCGGTCATGACCTGTTGGGCATCATTGTCCCCCTCGACCGCCACTTTGGCGGTCTCACTGAGCATACCGATCTCACGCGTCTTGGATATTTCCTCGTTTTTGACAGCAGCTGCGACCGTCTCATCCAAATCAGTCTCGGTCTCACGGATCTTTTTGATCGACGCGTCTTTGAGATACTTGTCGTAGCACTGCCAATGTTTTTCATTCAGATCGTCATGATTCACCATGAACTCGATCGTTTTAATGTATTTGTTGGCACACTTGGTCGAGATGCCGAGTTCGGCAGCCATGTCGCGCACGGGAATGTTCGTCTGTTTGTAGCGACGATAGAGATAACTGGCCTGTTCAAACGGGCCCCAGTCTTTGCGCCCGATGATGTGATACTGGCCCAGCAACACGAAAATAGCCTCTTCATCGATGTCTTTGGGCAACACGCGACAAGGCACTTCACCCCATTTGTAAGGGTCATCCTGAGCAAGCAGGCGATACGCAGCCAAACGGCTATTACCTTCGAGCACCGTCATGTCTCCGTCACGCACATAGAGCGGCTCGATCAGTCCGCCGTTGCAGTCGATCGACACTTTGAGCTGCTGCACGTGTTCCAACGCACACATCATCGTCTGCATCTGTTCCTGCGTCGGCACGCCGCGATGCTCAAAATCGCTGAAGCGTGGGTTTTCGACGTTAAATTTGAGCTCCGTCTGCGGGATCATACGAAGTTCGACCTGAAATTCGCGTTTGCCCAGAATCATCGTTTCGATCGTCATATCGTTCCTTTACCTTTGTCTGACACCGTGTTTCGTAAAATGGCATACAACCCGTGTCTTTCGAACGGGGCCAACCATTTTACTAGGATCCTAGACGATGTGAATGTGATTTTTTATGCAACCTGGCTGAGGCAGCATCGTCTGGTCAGAAATTCAAAATCTCAGCCGTAGCGAAGCCGAAGGCAAGCCGGCTGAGATGCTCTAACGATTTTTTATGCAACCTGACCGATCAACGCGGTATAAGTTGTTTCACTTAAAAAACGCCCACATGACGCGTGTCCTAATAACCTCTCGACTCGATCCATTTTGACAAGCTATGCAGACCTACGAACTTACCCCAAACGGCATTACCCAAGGACTGGACGACATCGAAGCAGCGCTGACTCGTCTAAAAGTCAAAGCCAAGGCGCTGTTGAAAACGCGCCTGATGGCCGAAGAGACCTTGTTAGTCCTCAAAGAAAACGCGCCTGAAAATACGAAATTCTTTGTGCAGATCCACGCACTGTTTGGCGGCATTTCTGTGAAGATCAAATGTCGTGGTGCCGAGTTCGACCTGGCAGATTGCCTGAACATTTTTGGGGACGAACAAACGCCGTTTTCGCCCGACGATGCGATCGATGAAGTCGCGCAAACGCGCATTCGATCGCTGCTACTACGCGGTTTTAGCGAACAAATCCGTTTTCGCCGCAAGGGCAGTTTTAACGAAGTCACGATCGTCGCGCAGCCCAGGAGCAACTTGTCGTTTTTTTTGACGATCGGTGGCATCGTGCTCGCGATCGTGATCGGTTTCGTGCTTCGCAACACGCTAGCGCCCACGTCCAACCAGGCATTGTGTGACGACGTACTCAACCCCATCAAAACGATCTACATGAACCTGCTCAACGTCGTCGTCGGCCCGGTCGTGTTTTTCTCATTGGCCAGTTGCATGGGACAGTTTTCGGATCTCTCAAGCTTTGGACGCATTGGCGCCAAGACATTCGGCATCTACCTCGCCTCATCCCTAGTCTCGATCGTCGTCGCGTGCGGCTTCTTTCATTTGATCGACCCTGGTTCCTTCGGCAGTCTGACCAGCATGATCACCGAAAACGCCGCACCAGCCGCCACACAGCTCAGCGTCTCTGACATCATCATCGGCTTTTTCCCAGACAACCTGTTAGGCGCCTTCGTCAACGCCAACGTCCTTCAAATCATGTTGTTGGCCATCTTTATGGGTATCTGTGCCAACCTGATCGGAGAAAAAGGCAAGCCGATCCAACGTTTCTTTGATGTCATGAACGAGCTTTTCATGAAAATGGTGACACTTTTGGCCAAGCTGATCCCCTTGATTGCCTTTTGCTCCGTGATGCTCATGATCCTGACGACCGGCGCCGACACGTTTTTGCCATTGGTCATCGCCATACTTACAGCCATAACCAGCATGGTCATGATGGTCATGATCTATACAGGCTTCCTGTCGGGATACTCACATCTCAACCCAAAACGTTTTTTCAAAAAATACGCGTCGACCGCGCTCAATGTATTTTCACTGAGTTCTTCCAGTGCCTCGGTGCCCATCAACATGGACTTCTGCAAACGCATAGGCATTCCTCAAAAGATCTATGCGTTCACGATCCCATTTGGCGCCACGGTCAATATGAACGGCACCATCATTTCGAACGTGGTCATCAGCTTTTTTATGGCCAAAATGTTCGGAATCGACATCGAAACGAGTCAACTCACGACCTTTTTTATCATGACCGTCCTGATGTCGATGGCAGCTCCGGGCGTACCAGGCTCAGCCATTGTCGTTTTCATGGTTCTCATGGACATTTTGAACATTCCAAACGACTGTCTGCCACTTGTTTTGGTCATGCTGACAATGTTGGATATGGTCAGCACAGTGACGAACACGACGGGCGACGTTTTCGCGTCCATCTTCGTTTCGCATTCTGAAAAGCTGCTTGACCGAGAAAAGTTCAACCGCGATGAATAAAACAGACATGACAGTGGGCGCGCACTGCGCGCCCACCTGAAATTAGAAATTAGAATATTCCTTCGCAGGAATAATCGCTTCTGGCCTTGTCCTGACAAGCAAGAAATGCGTTATAAATACTCTCATCATGAACATCTGTGTTATCATCGGCTAAGGTTTTAAACCAGTCAAAAATACAAGCAGCTTCTGCGATTGCACAAGTTTCGGACGCCATGCTGATAGCCCCTAACAGTGCGTAATATATTATCTGTTGCTGCTCAACTTGATTAGCCAGGTCTGTAGGGCTCAGCTCATCATCACCAACATACAATTTAGTTAAATAAGTTTTCACATATTCCTTGTATGTTTCGACATTGTCCTCGCCCATCGCAGCTTTGCCAAGCTCAATCTGACATTGAGAATAAGCGTTATATTCATCGCTCAACATAGTATTCTGGCAAATTTCTTGCGCAGCTACCAGGCTATCTGAGTCTTCATCAAGCTCGACATAGTATTGCTGAGCGAAACAACGAGCCTTGACATTCAGATACGCAGCCATTTCATTCATACAAGCCTTTCCACTCAAACCGAACTGAGCATCATACGTGACTTTGCAGAAATCAACATCGCTTTGATCAGTACCAGGACGGAAATATTCAAAAGGATAGTTTATCTGAAACGCAGTGGAAGCATCCCAGGTACAAAGCGCGGCATAATAGCTACGCGCCGCATCAATGGCGCTTTTCTTAGTTTCATCATCAATGCATTTCAAATAATTCTCATCTAAAAACGGAAAAGCGAACATCTGGCTTTCGTCATAACAAGCCTCCTCACATGTCACCAAACACTTCTCTATATCCTGACTGTTCTCACATTGTTCAGGGCATTGATCGCGACAAGTCGACACAGCCAGTTGAGTCTCGATCATTTTCACATTCGCATCGAATGAAGCGTCATGATACACATCCAAGCACTTGTAATTACCCGTCACAATACTATTAAGCTGACTTTCATCCACGCATTTAGCTTTTTCCTCTGAACATTTTGAAATATCAGATTCACTATCATTGTAACAGAAGGCGACCTCCTGACTACACACAGCTGAGATCATACTTTCCAGTGCGGTCTTGCCGTCGACATCGACAGTTTTCAAACAATCGATGTAACGCGCATCCATTCCGATAACACTAGAGTCAGGATAGAAAGGTTCACATTGCTGTTCTTCAGTGTACTCAGTAAACAGTTTCAACACATCCATAATTCCAGTGTTGAAGCTGCTTGCACAGACAGCATCGTCATCCACGATCATATTGGCGAGTCCATCCGTAAAGCCTTTGATACGAGCTTCTCTGTCACTGTCAGGGTCTTCTTCAGGCGCCGTTGGAACGGGCACGTCGACGTCGACAACGCTGACATCATCGTCTTCTTCAAAGACGCAAGCCTCGACGAACGCCACGAGCTTATCAGAACTGACCAATTCATCGATGATGCCTTTCGCTTCGACACATTTGGATTCAACACAGACGAGCGCGCCATGACAAAGGCCGTTTTCTAGGCATTTGCCGTCTTTGTCGCCATCGTCAATGCTAGGGGCTTCTTGACAAACGTCGGATTCGCAAACCAACGTGCCATTGCACTTGTTGTCAGCGAGGCATTTGCCGCCTTTTTCGCCATCCGCAATGCCAGGGGCTTCTTGACAAACGTTGGATTCGCAGACCAGCGTGCCATTGCACTTGTTGTCGGCGAGGCATTTGCCTCCTTTCTCGCTATCCGCAATACCAGACGACTCTTTACAGACGTTGGATTCGCAGACCAGCGTGCC